>URIC01000008.1 GCA_900547755.1 uncultured Bacteroidales bacterium | reverse complement strand
ACGCTCTTCCAGTAGATGCAGTCTTTCATCCACTCCTCCAGCGCTTCGCACACGTCGAGGAAGAGGTCCTGCAGCTGCTTGTCCTTGCTCGAGGGACTGCCGGCTTTGAAGGGCTTGCCGTATTGTGTGCCCTCTTGCAGGAACCGTTTGCTTATCTTGCTTATCGGGGAAAAAGGTATGCTGTGTATGACCAGGTCCAGGGTGGTGGAAATGCCGGCGGCGTATGATTCCGGGTCTGTGGCGGCCCTGAAGTCCCGGGCCCGTCGCACCAGGAGGGCGTGTTTGCTCTTAAGGCTGCTGTCCGAGGTCCGCAGGACGGCGCGGTAGAAGCGCATGAAGCGCTCCGGAACATTGAAGTAGTCCTCGAGCAGGGCCATATTGGTCTTGAAGGACTCGTCGCTCATCTTGCCGGCTAATCTGACTAACTCTCCGTAGATGCCGTTGACGCTGTTTTTGGCGAAGGGGTCCCATTTGCCGCCCCCCTTAAGCCGGTGTTCCATAACTGTCCGCAGCCATTCGGTCACGTATGCGGAGGTCGCGGAGGGAGGCTCGCCGTCGCCGTATTCCTTGACGCTCCCCAAGGTGCTGTCCACACCCACTTGCGCCATATATTCGTCGTTGAGTTCCACGCGGTAAGTGTCATCCAGACGCAACTCGTATGCCAAGGTGCGCAGCACCCCTTGGAAGAAGGAATCGATGGTGGAGATGTTGAAGTTGCCGTAGTCTCGCAGCAGCACCCCCAGGGCGTAGCGGCAGATTCGGTTGATTTCCCGGCGGGTGGCGGGTATTCCCTTCAAGGCGTAGATTATGTCGTCAGTCGGGTCGGCATTCGCGGCCTCGCCGGTGAAGTCAAGCAGATAGTCCGGGTATTTATAGCCTTCGGGTTCCTTCCCTTTTTCCGGGGCAGTATGAGAGAGGGCGTAGAGTTTCTCCACAATGCGCTGTTTCATCTCGTTGGTGGCCTTGTTGGTGAAGGTGACGCCGAGTATATGGCTGTGGCTGTCCCGCAGTTCCTCTTTGGTCAGCAGCCGGTAGTAGCCCCCGGGCTTATCCTGCCGGGAGATGAACAGACGGATGTATGTCTTGGCTAATTTGAAGGTCTTGCCCGAACCTGCCGAAGCGCGTTGTAACAGCATCTGGTATACTTTAGAGGTTCTGTCAGCCCTTTGTCCTGAAGCCCATTTTTTGCAGTCGTTCTTTGACACGCTCACGGCAGTCTCCCTGTATCAGAATCTCGCCGCCACGTGCCGAGCCACCTGTACCCAAAGCGCTCTTCAGGCTTGCCGCCACCTCTTTTAGTTCCTCGGGGCTGCATACGAATCCTTCGATTATGGTGGCGGTCTTGCCGCCGCGTCCCTTGCGCTCCACCACCACATGTACGGCCGGGTGTCTGCGCGGGTCGAATCGGTGTGTCTCGGGGGCGGTCTCTGCTGCGAGGTCTGCCGCAGGGGAGGGGGATATGCCCATCTCTTCGCTATGGGCCAACAATGCCTCTTTCCAGTCCATGTCTATTCAAATAGATTAATCAGTTTTGCCACACGCGCCGCCTCTTGGGGTGAGAGCGTGGCTATGGGGAGGCTCACCACCTCGGAGGCCATACGCTCTGTCAGCGGGAGCGGGCCATTTGCCAAGGCCGGATAACAGGGCTGCAGGTGCGGCGGTGTGGCGTAGTGGATGTCGGTCTGCACGCCCTCCTTTAGGAGAAAGTCGCGGAACTCATCGCGCCGGGGCACACGCACCACATACTGGTGCCATACCTGCACCATACCCGGTATTATTTCCGGCTTACGTACCGACGGATTGCTTATCAGGCTGTCATAGGTCTCCGCCGTCTCCCGGCGATGCCGGGTCTCCTCCGCGAGGTGACGCAGCTTCACACGAAGCATGGCCGCCTGCATTTCGTCCATACGGCAGTTGAAGCCACGGTATATGTTGTGGTAGCGATAGTCGGAGCCGTAGTTTGCAAGCGCGCGTATGGTCCTGACCAATTCCGGGTCCGAGGCGGTCACTGCCCCGGCATCTCCGAGAGCCCCGATATTCTTCGTGGGGTAGAAGCTGAAAGCGGCGGCGTCACCCATGGCGCCGGTGTTCACTCCCTGTTCGGAGGCGCCTATGGCCTGCGCGTTATCCTCTATTATCAGCAGCCGGTGCCTGTCGGCTGTCTCTTTCAGGCGGCTGTGGAGCGAGGGGGTGCCGTACAGGTGTACCTCCATGAGGGCGCGTGTACGGGGTGTCACCGCCTGCTCGGCCTTCTCCGGGTCGATGTTCATGGTCTGCTCGTCCGGTTCCACCGGTACGGGCACCAGCCCGGCATCGGTTATGGCCAGTACGGAGGCGATGTATGTGTTGGCGCTCACCAGCACTTCGTCTCCGGGTTTAAGCCGGTTCAGCCTCACCCATGCGCGCAAGGTGAGGCGCAGGGCGTCCAGACCGTTGCTTACGGCCACACAATGCTCCGCGCCACAGCTCGCGGCAAGTTCGGCTTCGAAGGCTTCCGTCTCCGGGCCATGCAGGAAACGCCCCGAGTCTATGACACGTGCGCATGCCTCCTTCAGCTCCTCTGCATAGGGGGCTGTGAGCCGGGCCATATCGAGAAAGGGAATCCTGTTCATCTGGATTTGGCCGTGTACTCCAGGAACTCGTCGTAGTCTCGGATATAGTCCTCTTCCTCGTAGGGGTGGGAGGCCAGGGCCAGGGCCACGCTTCCTGTGGTGAAGTCGTGCATCGTGTCCCACACGCCGGGAGGTATGAGCACGCCCCGGTTGGCGCGGTTCAGCATCACTGTACGTTCATTCTCGCCGTCCGTGAGCCGCACTGTGAAGGAGCCGGCTATGGCCAGCAGCACAATCGTACACTCGCGGTGAGCGTGTCCCCCGCGTGTCTCGCCGCCCGGGACATCGTAAATGTAAAACACGCGCCGGATGGGGAACGGCACGTGACGCGCGCCCTCCACAAACGACAGATTGCCGCGAGGGTCGCATATTTTGGGAAACTCCAGCACCCTCACTTTGTCCAGGGGGGTGCCGAAGTCTGTGGTTTCATTCATTCGGAATTCCCGGGTTTAAGCGGTTCAGGCCTTGCGGGACTTGTCTTTTTCGAGCTGCTTCTCCAGTGCGTCCAGTGCGTTGTCCACAGCCTCCTCGAAGGTGTCGGCTGTCTTGGATGCGAACAGGTCGGCTGCGGGGGGAACGGCGAGTCTGATACCGGCTTCTTTGTTCATGGCCGCCTCAGGCTTTACCAGCCGCAACGAGACTTCAGCCTCGGTTATGGCCTCGAAGCGCCGCGCGAGTTTGTCGAGTTTCTTGTTCACGAAGGAGACGAGTTTTTCGCTGATGTCGAAGTGGATGGCTTTAATCTTTACTTCCATGGTCTGTTCTTTTTTTGTTGGCTCTCGGGTGAGCCAGTTTGTAATTATGTTGCAACTCGCTGAAAGAGAGGTGGGTGTAAATCTGTGTGGTGGCCAAGGAGGCATGGCCCAACAGTTCCTTCACGCTGTTTATTTCGGCTCCGTCCCGCAGCAGGGCGGTGGCGAAGGTATGCCTCAGGGTATGGGGCGTCTTGCGCCCCGTCGAGGAGGCGAGCTTTACTTTAATAATGCGCGAAAGGGTGCTATTGTTCAGCGGACGCCCCTTTTCCGACACCAGGAAATGCCCGGTTTTTGCCAGGCCTTTCTCTTGCAGATAGCTGTCCCGCATTGACTGGTAGCGTTTTATGCGCTCGCACAACTGCGGCGCCAGCGGCACGATTCTCTCTTTGCGGCGTTTGCCGAATACTTTCACCTCCCCCTCGGCGGTTCGCAGGTCCGGGTCGGCGAGCCTCAGCAGCTCGCTGCGGCGCAGACCTGTCGAATAGAGGAAATCCACCGTCAGAAGGTCTCTGTATTCCACCCAGTCGGTGGTCTGGAATGTCTCGTCGTTCACTATCGCTTCCAGTTCCTCCTCTTTGATTAGGGAGGGCAGCGGCTTGCTCAGACGGGGCAGCACCAGGTCTGCGGCGGGGTTCTTGCGCACCACCCCTTCGCGGAGCAGATAGCGGTAAAAGGCGCGCACGGACAGCACCTTGCGGCGCAGCGTGCGGGGCGAGAGCCCCCGTGCGCCCAGGTACGCTATCCATGCGCGGATGTCGCCGAGGGTTACGCTTCTGAAGTCTACATCCGGAGACTCTTCCCGTCCTACGCCGGTGAGCCATGCCCCGAACTGCCGCAGGTCCCCTAAGTAGGCGGCTACGGTACATTCCGAGGCGCGGATTTCATGCTCCAGATATTGCGTGAACCGCTCCGTCAGGTTCATTTCCCAAGTGCGTCGGCCGTGCCTCGCTCAGCGGCTTCCTCCTCTGTGGAGGCTTCCTCCTGGCGGTCATACCATTTGCTGTACATCAGATAGTTGCGGGCTATCTTCTGGTTCATTTCCCTGGCTTTTTCCGGCTCCACCATCTTGACGAACTTGGCGGGCGCGCCGGCCCACATCTCGTGAGCCCCGATTTTGGTGCGGGACAATACCACCGAGCCGGCGGCCACCAGGGCGCCTTCGCCCACTTCGGCGTCATCCATCACTATGGAACCCATGCCTATGAGAGCCAGGTCATGGATTTTGGCGCCGTGGATAACCACATTATGGCCTATGGATACGTCGTCGCCAATCTCTATGGTCGACTTCTGGTAGAGGGTGTGCAGTACGGAGCCGTCCTGAATGTTCACACGGTTGCCGATGCGGATGGAATTGACATCGCCGCGCAGCACGGTGCTGAACCATACGCTGCACTCGTCGCCCATGACCACATCGCCCACTACAACGGCGTTGCTGGCCAGAAAACAATCCTTGCCTATAACGGGGTCGAAGCCCCTTACACTTTCTATTATAGCCATCTGTCTGTCTGGAATAAAAAAATACTGTCTGAAATTTTATCGTGTCAGAGGCTGGGTCTTGCGGGTCAGCCATTCTCCCTCCTCCTCGTTGAGCAGCGGCAGCAGTCGGGCGCGCACCATTGCGTGGTAGTCGTTCAGCCAGTCTATCTCTTCGTCGGTCATTATTGCTGTCTCGAACAGGCTCAAATCAAACGGGAAGAGGGTGGCTGTACGGAACTTGAGGAACTGGCCGAACTCGGTGGTCATGGCCGGGACGGTCTCTATCAGGTTCTCGCAGCGCACGCCGTAGCGGTCTGCCAGGTAGATGCCCGGCTCGTTGCTGGTAATCATGCCCGGCTCCAGAGGGGTGGGATTCTCGTTCAGACTTATGTTCTGCGGGCCTTCGTGGCAATTGATGAAGAAACCGACGCCATGGCCTGTGCCGTGATAGTAAGCCTTGCCTTCGGCCCAGAGGAACTGGCGTGCAAGTACGTCTAACTGATGGCCGGTGGTGCCGACGGGGAAAACGGCGCGGGCCAGGGCAATGTGTCCCTTCATGACCAGTGTGAAGTCATGCTTCATGGCCTGGCTGGGGGTGCCTATGGCCACGGTACGGGTGATGTCGGTAGTGCCGCACTTGTACTGGCCGCCGCTGTCCACCAGGAGCAGGCCGTTGCCTTCGACGGTGATGTCGGTCTCCGGGGTGGCTTCGTAGTGTACTATCGCTCCGTGGCCGTTGAAGCCGAGAATGGGGGAGAAGCTCTCGTCCACACAGTCCGGGTCGGACAGGCGCAGGGCGCGCAGACGACGTCCCAGCTCGACTTCGGTCAGTTTGCCGGAGGGTACCTCTTTCTCCACCATCATGAAGAAACGGGTCAGTGCCACGCCATCCTTCTCCATAGCCTTGTCCAGGCTCTTTATTTGACATTCGTTCTTGATGCTCTTGAGCTTGGCCACGCCGGCGCCTCCGAATACGGGGGTACAGCGCAGGTTGTCGTAGAGCGCGCGAGAGGTCTTGGCCGGGTCAAGCAGCAGGCGGGTCGCGCCTCCGAGGCTCCTGACGAAGTCAAACACGCTCTCGTAGGGTTTCACCTCTATTCTGTATTTGTCCAGATGCGCTTTCACCTCGTCGGTGAGTTTGGGCTCGTCGATGAAGAGGATGCGCTGCTCGTCGCTCAGGAAGAGATAACTTACGAAGATAGGGGAGTAGCAGATGTCTTCGGCGGCGCGAAGGTTGGTACACCAGGCTATGTCGTCCAGGCTGGAGAGCATTATTGCGTTGGCCATCTCGGCTTTTACTTCGGCCATGACCCGTGTCGCTTTGGAGTCCACGGTCTCGCCCGCTATATTCTCGTCGTGGATGAAGAGCTTGTTCATGGGGCGCTCGGGGCGCTCGGGGTTCAGGATGTCGAAGGGAGCGAAATCGGTTCTGAAGCGAATCTTGTTGTCTGTGAACTCCTGCTCCATCCGCTGAGCCTGAGCTATGGAGAATGTGGTGCCGTCTATAGCCACTGTCTTGTCGGCGGGTGTGTTCTCGGTCACCCAGTCCACGAGGTTCACGGCATTGGGTCCATCCTCTTCCATCATCTCGAAGCCGGTGCCTTTGAGCTGTTCGGTAGCCTGGAGGAAATAACGGGAGTCGGTCCAGCAGAGCGCCTTGTCGGGAGTCACTACGGCGGTGCCGTTGGTGCCGTTGGTGCTCCAGAAGGCGGTGAGCCATTCGCGGTCGCGCCAGTGTGCGGGGGGCAGCTCGCTCTGATGAGGGTCTGTGCCGGAGATAATAACGGTGTGGATGTCCTGTTCGGCCATCATCTTGCGCAGGTCGGCAAGATAGGTTTGCTGTATCTTTTCCATGTGTATTTTGGATTTTGTCTTTTTATCCTAATTACGCCCAAATTTACAAATAAATCCCGACATGGACAAAAATCTGAAAAAACGAGCCCCCGCAGGGTGCGGAGGCTCGTCGGTATGGAGTTTGTGAATCGGGTCGTCAGTGCTTTATCTTGATGGCCTTGTCGCCTACCAGGACTACGTAGATTTGCTCCTGGGGAGCGGAAACCTTCACGGTGTCCTGAGTGGACTTCACGGAAGCGATGTTCATGCCGTTGGCGGTGTAGACCTTGATGTCGGTACCCTCGGCTACGCCTTCGATAACGATGTTCTCGCCTTCGTTGTAGACCTTGACTGTCTTGCCGTCCGCTTCGATTTCGCCGACACCTGTGGTCTCTACGATTGTAACCTCGTGGGCGTACTCGTAGATTGCCTTCAGAGAGGCGGCCTCTTTGATGCCCTCGAGTGTGTAGACATTGTCCTTGACGTCAGCGGTGACATCCTCGTCGTTCAGTGTAAGGGAAGCGAGCTTCCAGTCGGCTGCGGGCTGCAGGTTGATGGCGGCGGCTCTGTCTTCGAGTACGGGAACGGTCACGGTGGCGAAGTTGACCATCTCTACTGTTACGTTGACTACGGGCATCTTCATGACCATGTAGTTGACCTGCATGGGGCCGTTGGTATAACCCTCGTACTGCTCGCCGAAGTTGTAGGAGGAGGTGGGGATAATCAGCTTGTAGACGCCGGGCTCTGTAATGGGTTTGTCAAGGCTGACGACGCTCTTTACACCGAGAAGTTCGGAGTCGGGCACATCCCAGCCGAGCGTGCTGATGTCTACGCCGTTGCTGTTGTAACGAACCTGAGAGTTGAGGTCGAATTTGGCGACTACCTCGTCCTTGTCGTTCAAGATGTAGGGCTGGGCCGTGTAGCTGACGCTTACGCCTTTGCTGTTCTCTACGGTGAAGTAGTGCAGTTCTTCTACCACGCCGGATGCGGGCTGGATTTCGAATGTGGGATATGCGAGGTAGCAGCCCACCTGTGTCATTGCGCAGGAATTCTCATCCACGCCGTCGTTGCCTTCCACTACGAGACCGTCATCCGCGCCTTTGGCGTACAGACGGAACATCCAGGTGCTTTCGCAGCTTTCCCAGAAACTTCTGCCCGGACGGATAGTCCATACGGTCTTGTCGGCGTTGGAAGTGGTGTAAGCCGTCATGTCGGAATCGGCACCCCCTTGGCCGCCTTCGTTGGCCACTGCCTTGACCATGTTCACAGGCTCTGAGAATGTGTAGATGATAGGCTGGGTGGGGTCTGTGACCTCAAAGTTTTTCTGGAGGTTAAGCTCGGGTGTGACGGACACTAATTTGGCGGAGCTGAACTTGTAAGGTTCTATTGCGCCTGTGAATTCGACTACCTTCGGGCCGTAAACCTTGTTGGCGGGGTTCTTGACGTTGTTGGTGGAGTAACCGTTGACAGTCACTTTATAATCGGTACCGATAAGGAACTTGTTGACGACTGCGCCGGCGACTACAGTCTTGTAGATACCGTTCTCAGGGTCTGCGATTACATCCTTGTTGGTGTCGCGGTTGTAAATCTCGAACTCGCGTATGATGTTGTCCTCGTCGTCGGTGAACGAGAGGGTCAGCATTATTGCCTCGGGGATGGGGTCGATCTTCACCTCTATGGCGTCGTCTGCCTGCATGGTGGCGAGTGTATGGGTCTGCATCAGGTCAGTGCCGTTGATTGTCAGGCTCTTCAGTACCAGCTCTTTCTCATCGCCGCCGCTCTGGCCGCCTGTGTACTTGTATGTCCAGGACAGTTCGGCAGCCTCGCTCTTGGTGCCGCCCTTTGTCAGCCATCCGTCGGGGATGTGCAGGGTGTAGACGGCGGACTCTGTGATTTTTTCATCGCCGCTCTTGACAATGAGGGACTGGTCCCACTGGTTTTCATAGAAAGTGGTGTTTACATCGACATTCTTGTAGTACCCCTTGTCGGAAGTAAGGCTGAGAGTGGATTTGTTCACAGTAGCGCCGTATTCGCCGATTTTAAGGGTAATGTTGGGGAAACAGTCGGTTGTCTCCACAGTGCCGCCGGGAGCGATTGTACCGGTGCCGCCGGAAATAACGCCGGTGATGGAAATGGGAGCGACTTCGCCCTCGTTCTTGTAATCCCAGGTGAAGGTGGTCAGTTCATTAGTTGTTTCGTCATCATCTATGATTGCGCCGGCGGGAATTGTAAGTGTCCATTTGCCGGATTCGGTTACTCCGGAGCAATCTACGATACCTTCATAGGAGGTCATGTCAAATGAGAGAGGGCAGTCAACAGTTCCGCCTGCTTCGCTTGACATGGTAAGGGTCTGGACGTTTTCTATTCCTCCGTACTTCAGATGGATGTCGGGGAAGTGGCCGGGGTTGACGACTGTCTCGCCCTCTTTCGGAGAAACGAGGGTAATCACACCTGCCGACGCACTTAATGACATTGCGGCTATGGCCGCAAGCGTTAGTGAGCGTAAAGTTTTCATTAAATAAAGATGATTTTGTTAATAATATGTTAGTTATTTTATCAGTTCTACTGGTTTTTTGGATATTAATTCAATTTAACGGGATTCATGGTGCGATAATCCATCAGGTACTCCTTTATAAATCGCTGCAAAGTTAATGTGTTTTTTCTGATAATGCAAATATTTTTCTTCTCGGTCGAAAACGGAAGAGGACGTGTTTCTCTGCATTTCTGTGCGATAATATCATGTATGTGTAGACTTGCTCTTGTGGCAAGTTGTCCAAAATAAAAATTAAAATACAGTAAATCAGAGTTGTGTGAATTTTATTGACAATAAAAGTTGTCCGAAATGGAAAACTTTCGCACGCTTCTCTTGTGTATGAGTTTTTAAATATGTACCTTTGCCGTACACATTCTTTAACATTGAAACCCATAACTCACAATGATACAGACAGTAGTGAAAAGAGATGGCCGGGTGGTAGGCTACAACGAGGAGAAAATCAAGGCCGCTATCCGCAAAGCCATGCTCACCACAGAGGCCGGCGAAGACGAGGCGCTTATTCAGCGCATCACCGACCGAATAGGCGTCACAGGCTCCGAGCGTATGACGGTGGAGGAAATCCAGGACCGTGTGGAGCTGGAGCTGATGAAGTCTCCGCGCAAGGAGGTGGCCAAACGCTACATAGCCTACCGCGACCAGCGCTCTATCGCGCGTCAGGCCCGTACCCGGGATATGTTCCTGGAGATTATCGAGGCCAAGAACAACGATGTCACCCGCGAGAACGCCAACATGAACACCGACTCCCCCGCCGGGATGATGATGAAGTTCGCCAGCGAGACCACCAAGCCTTTTGTGGACGACTATCTGCTCGGCGCCGAAGCCAAGGCCGCCGTGCGCAACAACTATATCCACATTCACGACAAGGATTATTATCCCACCAAGTCCCTGACCTGCGTGCAGCATCCGTTGGACAAAATATTGGAATACGGCTTCGTGGCCGGACACGGGGAGTCGCGCCCGGCCAAACGCATAGAGACGGCCTCGGTGATAGCCTGCATATCTTTGGAGACCGCCCAGAACGAGATGCACGGAGGCCAGGCCATCCCCGCCTTTGACTTTTACCTCGCCCCCTATGTCCGCTCCTCTTTTATAGAGGAGGTCAAGATTCTCGAGTCACTGACGGGGCGGGACCTGAAGCACCTCTATGAGGTGGAGGTGAAAGATTTCATTGTCCGCCCCCTGGAGGGAACCGATGGGGAAGAACGACTGGTGCGGCACGCTGTGAACCGCACTGTGGGGCGAGTGCATCAGGCCATGGAGGCCTTTATACACAACATGAACACCATTCACTCCCGGGGCGGCAACCAGGTGGTGTTCTCCTCCATAAACTACGGCACCGACACTTCCGCCGAGGGACGCTGTATAATCCGTGAGCTGCTCCGTTCCACCTACGAGGGCGTGGGCAACGGCGCCACGGCCATTTTCCCCATACAGATATGGAAATCCAAGAGCGGAGTGAGCTATCTGCCCGAGGACCCCAACCATGACCTCTACAGATTGGCCTGCAAGGTGTCCGCCCGACGCTTCTTCCCGAATTTCCTTAACCTTGACGCCACCTTCAACCGGCACGAGCTGTGGCGGGCCCGACGACCCCCAGCGTTACCGCCACGAGGTGGCTACGATGGGTTGCCGCACCCGTGTGTTCGAGAACCGCTATGGGGAGAAGACATCCATAGGCCGTGGCAACCTCTCCTTCACCACCATCAACATAGTGCGCCTGGCTCTCGAGGTGCGCGGCATCATAGACCGGGAGGAACGCATACATCGCTTCTTCGAGAAACTGGACGAGGTGGCCGAGATTACCGCCCGTCAGCTTCACGACCGATATATGTTTCAGAAAACGGCGCTTGCCAAGCAGTTCCCGCTGGTGATGGGGCGGCTTTGGAACGGCGCCGAACAGCTGGGGCCCGATGACGCTATTGAGCCGGTAATCAACCAGGGGACGCTCGGCATCGGCTTCATAGGCCTGGCCGAGTGCCTGATAGCCCTTACCGGCCGCCACCACGGCGAGGACGCCGCGTCCCAGGCCCTCGGCTTGCGGATTGTGGGCCACCTGCGCTCGCGTGCCAATGAGTTTTCAGAGCGTTATGGCCACAACTACAGCGTGCTGGCCACCCCCGCCGAGGGGCTTGCGGGGCGTTTCACAAAGCGTGACAGGGCCTCTTTCGGAGAGGTGCCCGGTGTCACCGATAAGGACTATTACACCAACTCGAACCATGTGCCTGTCTATTACCGGTGTTCGCCGCGCCACAAGGCCAAGGTGGAGGCTCCGTACCACGAGCTGACCCGTGGCGGACATATCTTCTATGTGGAGATGGACGGCGACGCCACCCACAACGAGGAGGCCATCTCGCAGATTGTGGACATGATGCACAAATATAACATGGGCTACGGCTCTGTGAACCATAACCGTAACCACTGCCCGGATTGCGGCTACGAGAACGCCGAAAAGGAGGCCACGCATTGCCCTAAGTGCGGAGCCCGCTTCGAGACCATACAGCGCATCACCGGTTACCTGGTGGGCACCACCGACCGCTGGAACTCCGGTAAACTGGCTGAACTCAAAGACCGCGTGGTACACAGATGAGCCTTCCGGAACCTGTATATCAGGTGCTGCGCATAGAGCGCGGCACCACTGTGGACGGCCCGGGCTTCCGTACCGCCATATATCTGGCGGGGTGTGCCCACGACTGCCCCGGCTGCCACAATCCGCAGAGCCACGACCCTGCGGCAGGGGTGTCCATGACCCTGTCGGAGCTCATGGAGGTGGTGCGCGAGGAGGATTTCGATGTCACTCTTACCGGCGGAGACCCGCTGATGCGCCCGCTCCAGGCGGCTGAGCTGATGCGCGCTGTCCGCGCCGAGGGACATGGCATCTGGCTCTACACGGGTTACACATGGGCCCGGATAGTGGCCGCCGAGGAACTGCTCGGGGCCGCCTCGCTCGCCGATGTGGTGGTGGATGGCCCGTTTGTACGCGCGCTCCACGACCCCGACCTGCTTTTCCGAGGCTCGGCGAATCAGCATCTCGTGGACGTGCGCCGCACCCTCGCTGTCGGCCGCCTTATGGAATACACACAGCCGGAGTGCTGAAGAGGGGGTCTGTCGAACTGACATTTGTAAATAAATAAACATTAAAATTATATGTTTTTCGCGTCTGATGCTAAATTCTTGACAAACAAATGTTAATAAAATTTAAACGGGCAAAATTTATTATCAAATTATTTGGATGTAAGGGCGGAATACTGTAACTTTGTATCAGTTTTTTTCATGGTATTAGATTTTAAGGTTAATATTGATTGGTTGTCGTGAGACAATCAATTTTTTTTATATCCATACGTCGTTTTCGCTGTAATTTGAATAAAAAAGTTAAAAAAGATTTTGTGAATTTCAGTGGAAAGTATTAAATTTGCGCCGAATCTGATATAGAAGCTGAATTGGTGAAACCCTTTTGTTCGAAAGACACTATTTGCTTTCTGAAGAAAAGCTCTCCTATTTTGCCTATTAATGTGTATATATCGCCTTGAAATTTTTTCTTAATTAACTTAATTTTTTTATCAAATGAAGCTATTTACTCAAAGGCTATGGATGAGCGTTTTCATACTGCTCACCGTTGTTCTTGGACTGAAAGCAGCTGATTGTCCGTATGATATCACGTGGTATCGAGGTACCACGTTCAGCGGCAAGATTCCTGTTACCGGTCCTGCAAAATCGCTTACGGCGGTTTACGGCATGTTCCCGGACGGCACTGAAATCAAAGTGCCGTCAAATAAGAAAATCACACTTACCGGTCCCGGTATTCCTAACGGTACCAAGCAGGTTAATCTGGCTCAGCCCGCCATAACTGCTTATGATGAGAGTACCGATACGTATGTATCGACTCCTCAGCCCGGTATCACCATCAATTTTCAGTACTATCCCTCTTCCTATAAGGCCGCAGGCGAGTACACGGCCACCATCCCCGCAGGTTCCTTCACTATAGATGGCGTGGATAATGTCGAGTTCACCGCCAGTTTCATGGTGGGCGATGAAAGCGTGTACACCCCCACTGACCTTATCGTGACGCCTTCCCCTCTCGAAGGCGTGGACCTTACATCTATCGATGCTCTCGGCCTGACCGTCGATAACAAGGACTATGCGGAGGATACCCGCCTTTACAACCCGGAGGGCGTGAACGAATCTCTGAAAGTCTCTGTACTGAAGCCCGACGGCACGACCGACCAGTTCGCTCTCAAGGGCGTTGCAAGCTCCACATATACACTGAGATACGAAGTGCAGGGTCTGGGACAATACACTGACCCCGGCGAGTACACGGTGACATATCCGGAAGGCATCATCAAGCTGAGCGGATATAGCGATGCCAGCAAGCTGTACACCAACAGACAGCTCGTTTATACCTATACTATAGCCGACGCCACGGCGGAACCTTAAATCACATGGTATTACGGCACCTCTTTCAGCGGCAAGGCTCCTGTTAACGGTCCCATAAGGTCACTCACAGCCGTTTACGGCATGTATCCCGACGGCACTCAGATTTATGTGCCTGAAAACAAGAAAATCACACTTGCCGGTCCCGGCATCGCAGGCGGTACCAAGGAGGTGAATCTGGCTCAGCCCACGGTCACTACCTACAATGAGTCTACCGGCGGCTATGAAGCGGTTCTCCAGCCCGGCATCACCATCAATTTCAACTTCTATCCCTCTTCCTATGAGGCCGAAGGTGACTATACCGCCAACATCCCCGCAGGTTCCTTCACTGTCAACGGCAAGGATAACGATGAAATGAACTTTACTTTCAAAGTAGCCGATACCCGTGAGTTTACCCCTGTTGACCTGACCGTGACCTCCACTCCTCTCGAAAGCGACGTTCTTACATACATCGATGCTCTCGGCCTGACCGTCGATAACAAAGACTATGCCCAGGATACACGTCTTTACACCTCGGAGGGTGTGAACGAAGCTCTGAAAGTCTCGGTGCGGAAGCCTGACGGCACGACCGACGAACTCGCTCTCAAGGGCGTAGCCGGCTCTATCTACACTCTGAAATACGAAGTGCAGGGCATAGAACAGTATCTGGACGCAGGCCAGTACACAGTGACCTATCCGGAAGGCATCATCAAGCTGAGCGGTTATGAAGACAGCAGCAAGCTGTACACCAACAAGGCGCTCTCTTACACCTACACAATCAGCGGCGGCAGCACCACTCCCGTGGAAGACGAGATACGCTGGTGCTACGGAACCTCCTGGGGCAACAAGATTCCTTTTAACGGTCAGCCTGTTCCCAGCCTCAGCACCGTATGGGGCGTATTGGACGACAAGACAGTATCCGTGAAAGCCAACTCCTCGGCGACACTGGCCGGCCCCGGCGGTTTCACCAACGATGCGGTACGCATCTCTCAGGCCAAGGTCTACGACGCGATAGCCCAGGCAGTGGTCGACGCTCCCGGCTTCGGCGTATATCTGGCAGAGTATCCCTCCACTCTGGAGACCCCCGGCGACTATGTCCTTTCCATCCCCGCCGACGTATTTACTGTAAACGGCGTTCCCAACAAGGCGTTCACCGCTACCTTCACCATCAAGGACACACGTGTGTTCGAGCCCATTGACTTCGATGTCAAGGTATATCCGGCCCCCGGGACAGATATTCCCACTTTGGAAAACATCTACATGAACTTCGACCTCAACGACTCCGAGGACACCCGTATATACACGGCCCTGGGCCTCAACCCCGATGCCAAGGCTACTCTTGACGTGCGCGGCGAGTCCGTACGCGAGTTCGAACTCTTCAATGTAGGCTCCACTCCCGGCACCTACCGCGTAGGCCTGAAGGGTGACTACGGTTATGCGGAGACCGGTACTTATGTCCTCACTTTGCCCGAGGGCGCCGTACGCTTCTCCGACCTCGACACAGGCAGCAAGCTGTACACCAACAAGCAACTTGTCTACACATTCTATGTGAACGAACCTGTGGAACCCGAACTGCACCTTGCCATCACCCCTTCCGATAAGGATGTCCAGGCCCTGGGCGGCGTGGAAATCGAAGTGGTGGAGGGTTACAAGATGGAGGTGGCCGACGGTTCCCTTTTCAGCCTCCAGTTGCCCGACGGCACCACCCGTACGCTGGACCAAAGCCTCAGCCTCAACAAGTATTACCTGAAGCTCTTCAGCGGCAACGAGGTATTCGTCACTCCCGGCAATTACACCTTGCGTATCCCCAATGGCGCGCTCAAGTTCATGGATGACAATGACAACGTGGTTCCCTGCACCAAGGACTTCTCAATGACATACACAGTATCCGGCGGTACATTCGGCGACCTCGCCTACACAGTCAAGGATGACGAAGGCGAAATCTCCCTCACCGAGGAGAACTACACTTACAGCCTGAAGCAGTTCTATGTGACCTTCGACGAGGACATCACACCCACCGCCCAGACATTCGCAATCGTTAAGTATCCCGACGGAAGCCAGAAATATGTCACCGTGACATATTCCACAGCCAACAAGCGCTTCCTCGTCTTCCTTAACTTCCCCAGCGCCAAGGGGCTGTATGAGATTACATTCCCCGCAGGCGCGGCTTGCAAGGACGGCGTCTTCAACAAGGCCGCTACCTGGAAGGTCAACTATATCGACCACGAGACAGGAGAGCTGAACTGCACTTCCAATCCCGAGAACGGCTCTAATGTGACAGAACTTCTGAATCTTTCGCTGACAGCCTCCTCCGAGGATTACACATCATTGAGCCGTTACCTGGGCGGCATCACTCCCACTTATTTCACTAACGATGACGACCCGGATAACCGCGAGATGCAGTATCTGAAAGAGAGCGGCGACCCGCTGACCCTGTCTATCACTCTGGATGCGGCCGTGAAAGAGGTAGGCGACTACACATGGACTATCCCCGCCAACTCTATAATAGCCAAGACCAAGGATGGCAAGCAGGTACTCAACAATGAGCTCCGCTTCTTCTGGAGCATTCGCAATACAGGCCTTGTGGACGGTATCTGCGATGAGGACGAGGCTGTGAATGTCTTTGACATGAACGGCGTTCAGCTCGTCAGGAACGGCAACCGCTCCGAACTGGACAAACTCGCTGCCGGCATATACATCATCAACGGCAAGAAGGTCATTCTTAAGTAATAACGACAATTTTTAACCCGACGGGACAGGCAGGACAAATGTGTCCTGCCCGTCTTGTATAAAAAACAAGATTCCTTACCTATATGAAACGACAGATACCCAATGTCAGCAAATGGCGCTCGGCGCTGCTGGCGGCAGCCCTGTCAGCGGGCGGCTCCGCGCTTTGCGCCGCTCCGGCGTCCAACATATTCGGCTTCTTAGGTTACTGCCAGTCCACGACCTCAGAGGATGAACAGCCTCGCAACGGCTGGTATAAAATCAACGGAGAGGACGGCTCCACTGAAGTGGTGTGGTATGACACTCTGTTCGGCTCCTATGGCACTTACTTCACTGTGGGCTGGGTACGCGACGGCCGCCTCTGCGGCTATTACGGCAACGCCAGCCAGAAGTTCTATATGGAGTTCGACGTCAAGACCGGCGAGAAAGTCACCGAGACGGAGATAGACGTGCAGGGCGAAAATGCCCACAAGCACCTTCTGACCGGAGCCTATAATCCCGCCGATGACTGTGTGTACGGCTTCTCCCTGAATGTGGACCGCACGGTGGACTACTATGTGAAGGCCCCCGCCTCCGACCCTACGGCCATAGAGATAGTGCGCCAGATACCCCTTGACTTCATTATGCCGGTGAGCTGCTGCTTCTCTCCGGTTGACAATCATATGTACGGCATAGACCAGTTCGGCGACCTTATCCGTATAGACGTGTACGGCAATTTCGAGGTGGCCGGCGAGTTCGCCGACATGAGCGGCGAGAAGGATGCGAATATAGCGGGCTTCGAGTCCGGCATGGTCTACAGTCCGCGAGACAACGCCTTCTTCTGGAACCGTCAGACTCCCTCCTACGAAACCTCGCTGGTGCGTATAGACGCTTCCGAAGGACACGAATGGACCAAGATAACCGACCTGCCCTGGCTGGACCAGTACACGGTGATGTACTGCCCGGATACCGACGGCGACGAGAATGGCCCGGCGGCTCCCGTGCTTGTGAAGGCTGACTTCCCCGGCGCCGACGGCAACGGTACCGTAACCTTCAGGATGCCTGCTCTCAGCGCCGACGGCAGCGCCCTCTCCGGCACTCTCGACTGGACCGCCGTGGACGGCATAGACTTCAAGAGCGGAACCGCCGCACCCGGCGAGGAAGTGAAAGTGGAATACTCCGGCCTGACCTCCGGCGAGCACAACTTCGTGTTCCGTGCCTCCGCCTCCGGCGCGAAAGGCGCTTCGTCGGTCTGCAACACCTGGGTAGGCGCCGATGTCCCCATGCCACCCACCGACGTCACTCTCGCTCCGCTCGCCCAGGGTAGGTACACCCTGTCCTGGACCGCTCCTGCAAGCGGCGCGCATAACGGCTATCTGAACAGAGACAACCTGCGTTACGCCATATTCCTGGACGGCAAGCAGGTGGGTGCCGCTCAGGCCGAATGTACGGCCGAGGTTTCCCTGCCGACTGACCAGGACACCCGTCAGTATTACTTTGAGGTGATGGCTCTGGCCGACGGCATGCAGTCTGAGTTCGGACGTTCCAACTCTGTCTTTGTAGGCAGGGGCTACAGCCTTCCCTATTCCGTGATTCCGGAGGGCAACGATGCCCAGGGCATGACATTCATCAATGTGGACAGCGACCGCAGCAACTGGTCTGTGATTAAGGAGGTGGGCCTGACCACCCATGCCTTCTATACCAACCGCGACTGGGACAACAAGGGCAATGACTGGCTCATAACCCCGCCGCTGTGGTTCGAGAACCCAGGCAAGGTACACAACGTTTCCTTCGACGTGAAATACCACAACCCCAATAAGTGCGAGGAGTTCTACGAAGTATGGGTAGGCACCACTCCCACAGCCGACGATATGCGCGAGATACGCGTGACGCCCAAGACCCGTGTGAACGACAAACTTTTCTATAATGTCTCATACGACTTCGAGATTCCCGCTGCCGGCACCTATTATGTAGGTATCCGCTATGTGGGGGACGCCGATCAGGGAGGTATCTATGTGCGTAACCTGAAAGTGTCCGAGACAGGCAAGTCCTCCGGCGTGGAGTCTGTGGACGCTACAGAGGAAATCCGTGTCGACGGCCTGATGGGCGCGCTCCGTGTCAGCGGCGCCGAGGGACAGAAGGTGCGTGTCTTCGATGCCGGCGCCCGTAAGGTCAGCGACTTTATCGCTTCCGGCAGCGACACCCTCGCTCTTGCTCCCGGCCTTTACATAGTTTCAGTAGGACAGAGCCGCTTCAAGGTGCTCGTAAAGTGAAAAAACAATGAAACAGACCCGATTAACCGACTTTCTGCTATGCGCGGCTTTGGCCGCCGTTCCCGCTACGGGTATGGCCGCCGATGCCGTGCTGGGCGGATATGTGTCTTACAATACCGCCGAGAAACTGGGGTGGTATGACATGGATTCGAAGGGAGAGCTCACATTCCGGTGGGTGGACGAGCTGGCCTCGGCCCGCAGCTATCCCATGGTCTTCGGCTGGGAGAGGGACGGCCTTGTATGCGGCGTTTCCTCGCTTCTGGCCGACAGAATCCTGTATAACTACGACTATGTGGAGATAGACCCCGCCACCGGCGAGTATTTGGCCAAGAATCCCGTGAGCGTACGTAACGACGACGGTACGGCCAACTATCTGAACTACTACCATACAGCGGCCTACGACCCTGTGTCGGACCGCGTGTACGGCTATGGCTACAACGCTGCGGGCGATGCCTTTGTGTTCAAGTCTTCCGCCTACGACATGACCGACACCAAGATTATCCGCGTGGTGGCTGACAGCGAGTACTGCGCGTCTCTGACCTGGAATCAGGATGAGCAGCGTCTGGTGGGTTTCAACCGTGTCTCCTTCGTCTACATAGACCCTGCTACCGGTGTCCAGACTGAAGTGTACAAGGAACCCGTCGCCGACTACCAGTACAGCTATACCGGTCTTGTCTACGACCCGAGAGAACGCGGCTATTACTGGAACTATTTCACTAAGGACAATGTCTCCCACATGGCCCTGGTGGACCTCACCGCAAAGACAATCAAGGAGGTCAGGACATTCCCGGACCGCACTAACTTCAGGTTTATGGTCACCCGTGGGGAAATGGTAAGCCCCAACGCCCCCGGACAGGTCGAGTTCAAGTCCCTGGATTTCGACAAAGACGCCCTCTCCGGCAAAGTCTGTTTCCGGCTTCCCTCCAAGGCCAACAACGGCAATGCCCTTACCGGCAAGCTGGGTTGGAAGCTGATGTGCGACGGCGTTCAGGCAGCCTCCGGCGAGGCTGAGCCAGGCGCTGAAGTCGCCGCCCAGGTATCGGTTGCCGCAGCAGGCGAACATCTGTTCTCCATGACTTGCAGCGCCGGCGACTTCGAGTCCCTCGCCGTGACTGAGCTCAAGTATGTGGGCCTCGACAATCCGGCCGCACCCGCCGATGTGACCCTGTCCGATTCCCGCCTCACCTGGCAGGCGGTGACCGCCGGTGCGCATGGCGGCTATGTGGACCCGGCGGCCATCCGCTATTCCGTGACTTTCAATGACCAGTCATTGGGCGAGACCGCTTCCACCTCGATGGACATACCTTTCCCCACAGGAAAGGAGTACGCCTGCTACCGGGCCACGGTAGTAGCCGTCAACGGTGCGGGCGGCTCTGCCGCCTCCGCGTCCAACGAGGTGAAATACGGCAGCCCTCTGTCGCTGCCCCGCACTTTCGTGCCTGACCAGCTCACCACCCCTCTGTTCACGATGCAGGACTGTGACGGAGACGGTGCCGGATGGACATACAACAACGGCGCTCGCGGTCAGGAACTGTTCATCTCCGGATATTCGGAGAACGGCCCTGCGGATGACTGGTTCTTCCTGCCGCCTCTTGACTGCTCCGATGCCTCCAAGACCTATTCCATATCCGTCAACGCGGCCCTGAACGCAGCTTCCGACAAGCCGATAAGCATTGAGATATGCGCCGGCAAGCAGGCGGAGGCCTCGGCCATGAATACCGTTATCGTTCCGCTGACCCCCGTCACCAACGCTTCTCTCAAGGAGTATCGCGGCCTCTTTACCCTGAGCGGTGAACTGGCGGGCGCGCAGGGAGTGGTGATAGGTGTAAGGGCCTACGCTCCAGATGGTGACGCAGTGCTGAAGGCACGTCGCTTCAAAGTGGAGAAGACCTCTGTCAGTCCCCAGGCTCCCGCTTTCCCCTCCGACATAACAGTCACCGCCGCCGCCAAGGGCGAGCTTAAGACACACGTGGAGTTTACGATGCCCGACAAGTGCGTGGACGGTTCCGACATCGGTGCCTCCGAGACTCTGTCGGTGGTAATCTTTGACGACTCCAAGGTAACCGTCACCGGCAAGCCCGGCGAGAAGATGTCCGCCACAGTGGATGCCTATCAGGGCATCAACGAGGTGGAGATTACCCCCGCGCTCGGCTCGCTGAAGGGAGACAAACGCACCTACGAGGTGTATTGCGGCAAGGACATACCCACCTATGTCCGCAACATGAGTATCGACATCACCGACAGCAACCTGGAGGCATACCTCTATTGGGATGCTCCCACCGAGGGCCTTAACGGCGGTTATGTGGACGAGAGCGAGCTTGTATACTGGCTATGCAGCTATGACGGAAGCACCGGTTCCTACACTCCGTATGCCGAGTTGGGCAAGGAACCCGAATATGTGATGCAGCTGAAAGAGGGCGACAAGCTCGGCACCTATCAGTTCGCTATCCAGGCGCGCTCCTCCGCCGGTGCGTCGCCGGACTACTATCCTGTGCGCGTGCAGCTCGGCACACCCTACAATCTGAATATAATCGAGAACTTCACGAACTCCATGGGCGACCCGGCCATCAACTTCAAGCCTCTCACGGCTATATCTACCGGCGATTATGCCAACACCAACTGGAGAGTGATGAATCCCGCCGAAGTGGACGGCAAGTATGCCTTGCGTTCCAATGTGGGTATTGTGGCCACTTGTGACAACGCCCCCTCCAAGGGCTTGCTCATGCTCCCCAAATTCTCCACTGCGGGCCTGGGTACTATCCGCGTGGTGCTTGAGTTCTACCGTTCTGATGAGAACCCTGTCTGCAATCTGCTCGCCCAGGCTTCGGGCATGAACGAGTTCATGGTTGCCGGCACGCTTGAATCCGAGGGAGAGGGTTATCAGCGCCAGACCATCATTCTGCCCGCCGACTTTGAAGATTGCGGCTGGGTGGGTCTGGAACTCGAGACATCCTACGCCAATATTTTCCAGACATTCGTGCTGTCCTCCTACCGAATCCTCGGTTCCGACCCCGCCGGCGCGGACGTCGTGCTTGCCTCTTCCGAGTACATCGCACGTGGCGGTAATGGCTGCCTGGAGGGATGTGGCCCGGCTGACACTGAAGCCGCCGTCTACAGCCTTGACGGACGTCGGATTGCCGCTTTCACCCTTTCCGGAAGCACGGACCGTGTGAATGTCTCCGCCGGAATCTATGTGGTACGTATGGGCGACAAGACACTCAAAGTACTTGTTTATTAACAATAGAATCTGCTCTCGAAAATGAAAATACTGAAAACCATGGCTCTGGCCGCGACACTCACCGTCGCGGCCACCGCTTCCGCCCAGTCCGACTATCGCCTCGGATTGTGCGACAATTCCCTTAAGGTGTCCGACCTGATGGTGCAGGGAGAATATGCCGACACTTACGAGGCCGCGATTTATCTGACAGGCGCCGACCTGGCCCGTGTGAGCGGCGGCTCATTCACCGGTGTCAACGTGGGTATCGCCACCACCGTGGCGCTTGACAAAATCGATGCCTGGATACGTACTGACCTCGCCGGCGAGGACATTGCCGGCGCGACCCTCTCCAAGAGCGATGTGTCCAAGGGCTGGAACGCGGCTAAGTTCGAGACTCCAGTCGAAATCGAGGCCGACAAAGGTTACTATATAGGTTACACCCTGAAGATGACTACCGGCCGCTCCATAATGATGCTTCCCGTGCAGCGCGACCTCCATCTGGATAACGGCTGCTGGTATCGTTGCGGAACCGGTGAGTGGGCCGACCGCAATGACCTCGGCACACTTTTCCTGGAGGCTCTGATACAGAGTGACAACCTCCCCAAAAATGACCTGAAACTGCAGAGCGCCGCTTTCGACTCAGGCATGATTATTGACAACGCCACTCTCACGCTTGACTTCGATGTCAGGAATGTGGGCGTATCAAGTGTCACCTCTTTCGAGACTTTGCTCTCCTGCGAAGATGCCGGCATCTCCGAGACGCGCACCGTGGAATGTAATCTGAATTTCGCCGACTCTTACAAAGGTTCGCTGGAATACACCTTCCCCCCTCTGGAGAAGGACCGTATGTTTGACTTCACTTTCGCCGTGACAAAGGTGAACGGCCTTGAGGACGAGAACCCGGAAGACAACGCTCTGGCCCTGTCGCCCATACCCTCCGTAGACAAGATGTACGACCGCACTGTGCTGCTGGAGGAGTTCACCACCGAGGAATGTATCAACTGTCCCACTACGGCCCGCAACATCCAGTCCACCCTTGCCACGCTCACCGATTCGCAGCGTGCCCGTGTGGCTGTGGTATGCCATCATGCCGGATATGGGACTGACGGCTATACGCTCCCCTGCGACCAGAGTTATCTTTGGTTCTACGGCAACAACGGCTCATACTGCCCGGCTCTGATGCTGGACCGCACGCCTACATCTTCTTATTCAAACACTCCTGTTTTCAAGGATGCAGGCGCTTCCGCCATTATCTCCCATGTCAAGAGCCGTCTGGATGAGGTGACTCCGTTTACAGTGAACGTTTACGGAAAGACCGACAAGGAGGCCCGCGTGGTGACTCTCACTATCAACGGCAAAGCCAACAAAAAACTGGATGAGCCGAGAGTGACTGTATATCTGACCGAGGATGACCTGCCCACAACCCGCAAAGGCGGCCAGATGGGAGCCGGTACGGATTACCGTCATGAACACGTAATACGTACTTATAACGCCACTTGGGGTGTCGCTCCCGAGTGGTCCGACGACTTCAATTATACGTATGAAGTGGAGCTGGCCTATATAGAGGACTGCAACTACGAGAATATGAACGTGGTCGCTTTGATTTCCAACTACAACTCCCAGGACCGTACTGATTGCCGGGTGGAGAACGCCGCCACAGTCAAGCTGTCCGAGCTAAAGGAGCTTGTCACACCTCCTCCGGCTGGCATGGAGTTTGTGGAGAATGGAACTTCCCGTGTCTTCGCCACCGCCGAAGGGGGCCGCATAGCAGTGAAGGGTGATGCCGTATTGGAAGCCGTTCACACCATCTCCGGCGCGCAGGTGGCAAACGCAGACCTTTCCGCAGGCATCTATATAGTAAGTATGCGTATGGGTGACGGAAGCCGCCGTACTGTCAGACTCGCGGTACGATAAACACTCTAACAGCCTCTCTTATATGACACAAGAGGGTGACCGTCGGCAGGCGGTCACCCTCTTCTCGTATGGGGATATATGTGTGTCAGAGAATAGGGGAGAGCAGGCGGATTATGGACTCGCCGAAACGAAGTGTCTGCGGACGTGTCAGCCAGCTGCTCAGCGTGAGTTTCAGGCACTCGCGCACATCTACGAAGAACTGTTCGCGCAGTTCATGGTTGACCCGTTTGTCGTAGATGAGCATATTTCCCTCGAAGTTATGCTCGAAACTGCGGAAATCAAAGTTGGTGGAGCCTACTGAACAGAACTCGTCGTCCACGAGCAAGACCTTGGAGTGCAGCATCCCGGCAGTGTAGAGGTACACCTTTATTCCGGTCTGCAGACATTCTGTAATGTAGGAGTATGAGGCATAGCGCAGCAACACCGAATCCGGCACGGCGGGCATCATTACCCTTACGTCCACACGTGCCAGGGCGGCGGTTTCCAATGCCTTGAGCAGAGAGTCCGTGGGCAGGAAATAGGGGGTCTGTATATACACGCATTTCTTGGCCTGAAGGATGGCCCTGTGGTACAGGTATGCTATGGCCGGCCATTGGTCGGTGGGACCGCTGGTGATGAACTGGGCGGGTATGCGTGTCTGGTCCGGTCCGGGACTCGGCAGGATATCGATTGGCTCTATATCGGTGTGATGCTTCAGGAAATTCCAGTCCACGGCAAAAGAATATTGCAGGCCGGCCAGGACAGGTCCTTCAAGGCGCAGATGTATGTCGCGCCACACTTTGCCCGGTTTGAACCCGTCTATATAGCGGCTGGCGATGTTCATGCCTCCCACATAGCCTATGCGCTCGTCTATGATTGCCACTTTGCGGTGGTTGCGCCAGTTTATGCGGTTGGCTAATTGCGGGAAGGTGACGCGGAAGAAGGGGTGGGCGTCCACACCGGCTTCCCGCATCTTTGTAAAGAAGCGGCTTGGTGCCGAGAATGAACCTACATGGTCGTATATGACCCGTACTTTCACTCCCTGTCGTGCCTTGTCCATGAGGATAGCGGCTATCTCCAGGCCGAGTCTGTCGTCAGAGAAGATATAATACTGAAGGTTGATGCTCTTGCGGGCGTTTCCGAGGTCTTCCTTCAGGGCTTCGAACTTGCCCTTGCCGGTGGTGAAAATGTCCATCGAAGTGGCGTAGGAGAGGGGAGAGGCGCCCAATGACGAGGCTAATTTAATGAGCGACCGGCTGTCTTCCGCCAGTGTCTCCGGGTCTACTGACACGGCGTTGTTGTATTGGCGGCTCAGTAGTTTGCGCTTGTTGTGGCGGGAAATCATGCGCATATTCTTGAGGCTGCGCCCGAAGAACATATACATAACCAGCCCCACTACGGGCAGGAAAATCAGCGCCACCACCCATGCCAAAGACTTGATTGGGTTTCTTTTTTCAGACAATACCACAGCTATGCAGCTGATTATAGTCGCTGCATACAGGATGAACAAAACAGGGTAGACCCAGGGCTGTAAGTAGTTTGTCCACATAGAGGTATCTATGCAAGTCTGTACAGGGTTATATAAACGGGGGCAATTTACAAATAAATATTGAATAGCACAATATTTATGAGCCATAACCGCTCGGATTAATGTCGATATTCAGAAATCCGCTGCACACCTATGCCTTTCTTGTGCAAATTTTTCTACCGAATGATGCTCCCGGGCGATAGGCCTTAAAATAAAAAACAAGCACGGAATTTCACAATTACGTGCTTGCTTCTTTAGCTTAACTAAATAAATTCTTACATGCTAGGTTCATAGTGCTTGCGTACTATGATAATTATCCGAGACAAAATTAGTTAAAATGTGCGCCGCAGGCAAAAATAAACAGTTAAAAATAGTTAATTGCGGCTAACGGCCTTGCATTTAGTTAAATATGTTTGCGGTAATCAGCGTTTGTAGGTGCCTGCCACAGCGAATATTTCGTTGAAGATGCGGCGGTCCTGTTCGGTCAGTTCGATATTGCGGCGGGTCATTACACGTGCTGCGATGTCGAAAAATTTCTTAAGGTCCACATCTTTGAAACCTCCCGTGGGGCTGCCTTCGGAGAAGGAGGGAATGAATGGACGCGGAAAACCGGCGCCGTGGATGTTGCAGCCCACGCCTATTACAGTGGCGGTGTTGAACATACAGTTGATGCCGGCTTTGGAGTGGTCGCCCATCATCAGCCCGCAGAATTGCAGGTCGGTGCGCATGAAGGTGCGTCTGGGATAGTTCCACAGACGTATGTTGGAGTAATTGTTCTTAAGGTTGGAGGCATTGGTGCCGGCTCCTATGTTGCACCATTCTCCTATTACCGCATTGCCCAGATATCCGTCGTGGGCCTTGTTGGAATATCCGAACATCACCACATTGTTAAGTTCGCCGCCGACTTTGCAATAAGGGCCGAGAGTGGTGTCGGAATAAATCTTGGCGCCCATATTCACCTGAGCGTGTCGGCACAGGGCCAAGGGGCCGCGCACACAGCTTCCCTCAAGGATTGACGCATCCTTGCCTATGTACACCGGGCCGGCGGAGACATTTATGATAGCCCCCATGATTGTGGCGCCCTCCTCTATAAAGAGAGAGGGAGTGCCGTCAGACAGAGTGGCCGGCCCAATCAGCATATTGCCCTCAGGCAGAGGGCGGCTTTTGCGTCCGGCGGTCAGCGCCTTGTAGTCATTCACTATCTCGCGCCCGTTGTTCAGAAATATGTCATATAGATAGTGGAGCGCCACACATTCGCCGGAGAAAGTCAGTGTCTCGAACTTGGCGCTCTCTGTCACCAGGGCCTCGAACATTTCGGCAGTGCCGCGAAAAGCTATATATTCACCGTCGGGGAGAGCGAGCGCCTGCCCCGGCTTCAAAGCGTCCACTGCTTCGGCCAGCTCGGGGGTGGGCAGGCAATTGGCACCTACGAAATAGTTGTCGGCAGTGGGACGTGCCGTGAATTTATCGCGCAGATAAGGCGCGGTATACACACTGTAGTCGCCCGGCAGATAGCGCTGCCATTTCTCGGAAACTGTGCAGATGCCCACCCTGAAGTCGCTCACAGGACGTGTGAACGAAAGGGGCAACATATTGTCGTGTAATGCGGATGAGTCGTAAATAATTACATTCTTCATGGGAAGTAAGTGAGTTTTCTTATCGGGCAAAGTTAGTCAATTTATACAATTTTCACAAATTCCCAAGCATGGTTAATATTCGTTAACATTTATATGCGATTAATAGGATATGCCGGTATTCCTTCTCGGAGCTGCTTCCGGCACATTTGTATGTGAGGACGGTTTCAGGCCAACAATCGGATTTTTTTGCGTTACTCCTCGTATGTCCTTCGTCTAAACCGATGAGGAGGAAAATACGGGCGGGAAAGAGGGGCGGTTTCAAAAAAATTGCGTAATTTTGTGGGTTAATTGGCCGCAGTGCCGTCTGTGCCCGGCCCGGTATATGGCCCGGATGCCCGCATGGGGCAGTCCCGATACGGCCTTATTCGGCTTATTCTATTGTTAATAAAAAAGATACGATATATGAAATTTAATATCTCAAGCAAGGCCCTTGCTATTCAGCTCGCCGCTGTAAGTAAGGTAGTAAACAGCAAAAACTCCCTCTCGATACTGGACAACTTCCTGTTCCGGCTCTCAGGAAACACCCTCTCCATCATAGGTTCGGACCAGGAGAATGTGATGACCGCCACCCTGGAGGTGTATGAACCGGAAGGGGAGGGGTGCATAGCCGTCAACTCCAAGCGTATACTCGATATGCTGAAAGAGGTGTCCGGCCAGCCACTGACGTTCTACATAAACGATGACACCAAGGAGATTGATATCCGTTTCATGAACGGACATTTCAACTTCATGGGCATTAACGGCGATGAGTTCCCGGTGACCGACGATGTCCGCAGCGAGGCTCACAAAGTCACTTTGCCCGCCGAGGTGGTGCGCCGAGGCCTTGAGACCACTCTCTTTGCCGCCGGCACTGACACCATACGTCCGATAATGACCGGTATCTGCTGGGACTTCTGTCCCCTGAACGAGGCCGGCGAGCCTGCTCCTGGCATCACTTTCGTGGCTACCGATACTCACAAGCTGGTGCGATACATCAACAGCGGCGTGAACCCCGGTCTCACTTTCAACTTCATCCTGCCCCCCAAACCGGCCTCCATTCTGCGTAATCTCATAGCCAAGGAGGAAGGGGAAATAGACATAGAGATGGACGAGAAGAGCGCCAAGTTCACTGTCGGCAGCTACACGCTCTCCTGCCGGTTCATCAACGGACGCTATCCCAACTATAACCGTGTCATTCCCGTAAACAATCCCTTTGAGCTGACCGTGGACCGTGTGAGCCTGCTCAACGCCATGCGCCGTGTGGCCCTCTTCGCCAGCTCCGCCTCTTCGCTGGTGCGCATCAACATACGTCCCAACGAGATGCTTCTTGCGGCTCAGGACCTGGATTACACCCTCTCTGCCGAGGAGCGCGTGGAGTGTGAATACCAGGGCAACGCCATGACCATCGGGTTCAACGCAAACTACGTTATAGAGGTCCTCTCCAACATAGTCGGGGACACAGTGGTGATACGTCTCAGCGACCCTGCCCGTCCCGGCATTTTCGTGCCCCTCGCCAACCTGGAGGGAGAAGACCTGCTCATGCTCCTCATGCCCATGCAGGTGATGGACTGATAAACTCTTTTAACCGGCAAGACAGATGCAACTCAAACTTTCCCGCCCTATAATATTCTTTGACCTGGAGACCACAGGGGTAAACGTATACACCGACCGCATAGTGGAGATTTCCTGCGTAAAGGTGAAGCCCGACGGCACTCACACCGAGTACGTGCAGCGCATCAATCCTGAAATGCACATTCCCGCTACATCTACGGCTGTACACCATATCACCGACGCCGACGTGGCTGACGAGCCACGTTTCGCCGACATAGCGCCCGGTCTGCTCCGCTCTTTCGAAGACTGCGACATAGCCGGCTTCAATTCCAATAAATTCGACATCCCTCTGCTGATGAAGGAGTTCGAGCGTGCGGGCCTGCAGTTTTCCCTAAAGGGACGCAGGCTTGTGGATGTGCAGACCATCTACCACCGTCTGGAACAGCGCACGCTCAGCGCCGCCTACCGCTTTTACTGCGGCAAGGAACTGGAAGACGCCCATTCGGCCATGGCCGACACCATGGCTGCCTACGAGGTGCTCAAGGCACAGCTGGACCGCTATCCCGAGACCGAGGATTTCGGCAACGACATAGACAAATTGGCCCGTTTTTCCATCCAGGGAGGCAACATGGACCTCGGAGGCCGCATATCCCGCGATGCCGAGGGAGAGCCGGTATTCAACTTCGGTAAATACAAGGGACATCGTGTGGCCGACGTATTCGTAAAAGAACCTTCCTACTACTCCTGGATGATGCAGGGAGATTTCGGCAAAGACACAAAAGACATAATAACCTCCATTTACGTCAAGACAAAGAAGAAATGAGCCTTCAGGGCAAGAATATAGTTTTAGGAATCACCGGCGGCATAGCGGCCTATAAGAGCGTGATGCTGTTGAGGCTGCTGCGCAAGGCCGGAGCCGAGGTGCAGGTGGTCATTACCCCGTCCGGGAAGGAGTTCATCACTCCCGTCACACTCTCGGCCCTCAGTGGCAGACCGGTAATCAGCGAGTTCTTTACCGCCAACACCGGGCAGTGGAACTCCCATGTGGACCTCGGCCTCTGGGCCGACGCTATGGTGATAGCTCCCGCCACAGCTTCCACCATAGCCAAGATGGCTGCCGGCGTGGCCGACAATATGCTTGTCACCACCTATCTCTCCGCCAAGGAACACGTGTTCGTGGCCCCTGCCATGGACCTGGACATGTACGCCCATCCCTCCACTCGGCGCAACCTCGACACCCTGCGTGCCGACGGAGTGACGATAGTGGAGCCGGCCTCGGGTTACCTGGCTTCAGGACTTGAAGGCAAGGGCCGCATGGAAGAGCCGGAGGGGATATTCGGCGCTGTCGAGAATTATTTCGCCGAAGCGGAGAGCCTTAAAGGCAAAAAAATCTTAATTACCGCCGGCCCGACGTATGAAAACCTGGACCCGGTGCGTTTTATAGGTAACTATTCCAGTGGCAAGATGGGTTATGCCCTGGCCCGCGAGGCCGCCCGCCGTGGCGCCGAAGTGGTGCTGGTAAGCGGCCCGGTGGCTCTGGACGCTCCGCATGGAGTGCGTCGCATACAGGTCGTTTCCGCACGGGAGATGTGCGATGCCTGCGAGGCGGAGTTCCCCGTAGCGGATGCCGCCATAATGTGTGCCGCGGTGGCCGACTACCGCCCGGCCGTCTGCGCCGATGCCAAAATAAAGCGCGAGAACAAGGAATCCATCACAGTGGAGCTTGTGCGCAATCCCGACATTGCCGCGACTCTCGGCGCGTCCAAACGTTCCGGCCAGATACTGGTGGGATTCGCCCTGGAGACGGACCACGAGCTGGAGAACGCACGCGCCAAGGCCCGCCGTAAGAACCTGGACTGGATAGTGCTCAATTCTTTGCGCGACAAAGAGGCCGGGTTCGGAAAGGACACGAACAAGGTGACTTTGATTCGCACGGCTACGGACAATACGCTCTGTTTCCCCGCCAAGTCCAAGGACCTGGTGGCCGCAGACATCCTTGATACAATATTTTGATGACCAGACTCAGATTCTTCATATTTGCCCTGATTGCAGTTGCGCTCGTACCCCTGTGCGGACGTGCGCAGGAACTCAGTTGCTCCGTTGAAATCAACTCCTCCAAAATCGAAGGTACTGACAAAGCTCCCTTCGAGGAATTGCAGGAGGCCATAACCGAGTATGTCAACACCCGGAAGTGGACCAACACGCAGGTGGCCGTAAACGAGAAGATAGAGTGCCGCCTGTTCTTCACCATCAGCAAATATGAGGACGAGAAATTCACCGGCGACCTGCAGGTGCAGCTCTCCCGTCCTGTCTATAACTCTACCTATACCACTCCTTTGCTTAACTTCAAGGACAACAAGATAGAGTTTACCCACCGCCGTGGCGAGCCGCTGAATTTCAACGAGTCCACATGGGAAGACAATCTTACGGGAATCATCAACTACTATGTCTACCTTTTTCTCGCCCTTGACTTCGATTCCTTCTCGCCATTAGGCGGCCAGCCCTACTTCGACCGTGTGGCCACAGTGGTGCAGCAGGCACAGAGCAGCGGCGAGACCGGATGGCGCGCCTTTGAGGACACCAAGAACCGCAGCGCCGTGCTGTCCGGGTACACAGATGCCGCCACTGCCGGCATACGCGAGCTTATGTACACATATCATCGCAAGGGCCTGGACGAGATGGTGACCAGCCCCGACAAGGGACGGGCCGCTATCACGGAGTCGCTGCAGAATATCAAGAAAATATATGAAGTGGCGCCAATGAGCGTCATGCTCTCTATATTCAAGGACACCAAGTTGGACGAACTTGTGAACGTCTACTCCAAGGCACCGGAGTCCGAGCGTACCGATGTCTACAACCTGCTCAAGGATATTTACCCCACCGAGACGGAACGCCTCGAGAAAATACGTAACCCCGAGGAATCCAGATAAGGTCATGCTCAAGAGACTGCACATAAGCAACTACGCGCTGATAGACACACTTGACATAGCGCTCGGCCCCGGCCTAACGATAATTACAGGCGAAACGGGTGCCGGCAAGAGCATCCTGCTCGGAGCCTTGTCCCTGTTGCTCGGAGGCCGTGTCGATTCCCGCAAGAGCGGTGCCTCGGAAGGCAAGGTTGTGGTGGAGGGCGTATTTGCAGCCGACGGATACGGCCTTAAGGATATTTTCGAAGAGCAGGGACTGGATTGGGAGGCAGAGCTGATATTGCGGCGCGAAATAAGCCCGTCGGGCCGCTCGCGCGCGTTCATTAATGATACGCCTGTCACAGCCGGACTCCTCGCGCAGGTCGCTTCCCGGCTGGTGGACATACATTCGCAGCATCAGAACCTGCTCATAGGCGCCCGCGGATTTCAGCTCGGTGTGCTTGATGCCCTGGCCGACAATGAGCCGCAGCGCCACGCTTATTCCGCAGTCTTCCGCAGTTATGTGGACCTGCGTCGTCGTATAGCCGCCATCAGGCAGGAGACCGAGCGCAATCGCGAAAATGCCGAGTTCATACGCTTCCGCCTTGAAAATCTGCGCAAACTCAAACCCCATGCCGGCGAGCAGAAAGAATTGGAACGTCGTCAGGAAATACTTTCGGATTCCGAGGCCATATCCGAGTCGCTGGCTTCCGCCTCTTCCTCTCTGAGCGGCGGCGACACCGGCATCCTGTCGCGACTCCACGAGTTGCGTTTCCTGCTGCAGAGTGTGAACCTGTCGCTCTTCGACTCCGGCGAGGCTGACCCCGAGACCTCTATACCGGCCCGCATAGACAGCGCCCTCATCGAGCTTACAGACATTTCCGAGACACTGGCTTCCTATATGGACCGTGTGGATTCCAATCCGGAATTACTGCGTAAGACCGAAGACCGACTTAGCGCTCTCTACGATGCCCAGCGACGCTTCAACGTGAAGGACGAGCAGGGTCTGCTGGACCTGTACGCTTCCCTGGAAAGACAGTACGCGTCTATCGAAGGGGATGACAGCGGACTGCCCGAAATGGAACAAGAGCTGAAAGCCAAGGGCAAGGAGCTGCGCCGTCTGGCCGAGGAACTCTCCGCCACACGCCGTGCGGCGGCCGAGACGTTTGCGCAGCGCCTTACTGAAGTGGCCCGCCCCTTGGGGATGCGCAATCTTAAGTTCTCGGCTATAGTCACCACCGGCAAGCTCGGCCTTGACGGTCAGGATGTGCCCGCTTTCCAGTGCGCGTTCAACAAGAACCAGCCCCTCATGCCGGTGGAGCGGATAGCCTCCGGAGGTGAGATTTCCCGCCTGATGCTATGCCTGAAGGCCATAGTGGCTTCCCGTATGAATCTGCCCACGATTGTCTTTGACGAGGTGGACACCGGCGTGAGCGGAGACATAGCCGCCCGCATGGCCCTGCTGATGAAGGAGATTTCCGCCAACATACAGGTATTGGCCATCACACACCTGCCGCAGGTGGCAGCCAAAGGGGATACCCATTTCAAAGTCTACAAGGAGGACACGGCAGATGCCACACACACGCATATCGTTCCTCTAAGCGACGAAGAGCGCGTACTCGAGACGGCCCGCATGCTCGGCGGCACCACCGTCGATGAGGCCGCCCTGCTCAATGCCCGCTCCCTCCTCTCGAACAGCCTATAAGATTGATATGATACACAAGACAGAATACATATTCGGCCTGCGGGCCGTGATTGAAGCCATAGACGCAGGCAAGGAGATAGACAAAGTGCTTATCCGCAAAGACCTGGCCGGTGGCGAACTCAGCCATGAGCTGATGGAGAAAATAAAGCAAAACGGCATAGTGATGCAGCGTGTCCCTCTTGAGAAGCTGAATCGCATAACCATGAAGAACCACCAGGGAGCCATAGCCCTCCTGAGCATGGTCTCTTACCACTCGCTGAGCCAGATTGTACCCTCGCTCTACGAAGAGGGGATGCTCCCATTTATACTGCTGCTGGACGGTATCACGGACACCCGTAACTTCGGCGCCATAGCCCGTACCGCCGAGTGTGCCGGAGTAGACGCTATCGTCATACCCGAGCGCCACAGCGTCTCAGTCAACGCCGATGCCGTTAAGACAAGTGCCGGAGCCCTGCTTCACATACCCGTCTGCCGAGAGCGTTCCATAGCCTCCGCCCTGCGTTTCCTCAAAGAGAGCGGGCTGCAGGTGGTGGGCGCTACCGAGAAGGGGAACAGACCCTACACCGACGCTGATTTTACTGGGCCGGTGGCTATAGTCATGGGTGCCGAGGATACCGGGATTTCCGACGAATGTCTGCGTCTGTGCGACTCCCTGGCGGCAATACCCGTTATTGGTTCCATAGGCTCGCTGAATGTCTCCGTGGCTGCCGGTGTGATGATGTACGAGGCGGTGCGTCAGCGTCTGGCCGAAGGCATCAAACACGGATAATGCACCCATGTCCGCAATATAAAGTATATGACCCGAGGCTTACGGAATTGGCCGTTTGACTTTTTTTCCTTAAATTTGCAGCATTATTTGATAAGTTCATGGTTAATCGCGTACTGATACGAATAAAGGTAATACAGCTGCTGTATGCCTATCTGCTGACAGAGAAGTTGTTCACACTCGAAAGCCAGCCTACTCCCCCTACCAAAGAGAAGCGCTTCGCTTATCGCCTGTATATCGATATGCTGGTGCTGATGACCCGCATCGCCGACTCTGTGCAGCAGAGAGGCGGACACAAGCCCTTGGTCGACAACCGGTTTATACGTACCGTTTTGTCCGATGAGAAAATCAAAAGCCAGATTGCCAGAAACAGGCTTGAACCCTCCCCCCTTGACTCCACGGCATTGATAGACCGCCTGTCCGCCGCAGTCAAGGACTCCTCCGTCTACAAGGCCTACGTCAAGAACGGCGCTTCCGACATGGCTTCCGACCTTAAGGTATGGCGCGAGATTTTCAGCCTTTTCATAGCTCCGGACGCGGAATTGGCCCGCCTCTACACGGAGATGCCCAACTATTCTTTGCGTGGTGTGGAGCGTATGCAGGAACTTATGGAGACCACTTTCTCCAATTTCTCTTCATCGCAGGGCCATGTGGCGGATATGGCGAAGACCCTGACGTACTCCCTGGAGACAGCACACAAGCTATATTACATACTCCTGCTCTTGGCCGTTGACCTGACGCGCCTGCAGGAACAGAACCTGGATGCCGCCCGTCATAAATACCTCACCACCGAAGAGGATATGAATCCCGACCTCCGGTTTGTGGAAAATAAATTCATTGCCCTTCTGACACAAAACCGGACTTTTCTGGACTTTGTGGAGAAACATAAAATGTCCTGGATTGCCAATGAGCGCGTGATACTCGCTTCTCTGCTCAAGAAAGTGCTTGATTCGGACATTTATCGCGACTATATGGCCGCCCCCAAGCCCACCCTGGAAGATGACTGCCGTCTCTGGAAGAATCTGCTCCGTTACGTTATCCTCCCCGACGGGGACCTGCAGGAGACTCTGGAAGACAAGTCCGTTTTCTGGAACGATGACCTGGATACTATCGGAACTTTCGTGCTGAAGACCATCCGCCGATTCGAAGAGGGTGTGTCGGAACCCATCCTCCCCATGTTCAAGGACGATGAGGATGCCCGCTTCGGACGCGAACTTTTCAATGCCGTGGTAAAAGGCAAGGAGGAATACGCCGAAATCCTGGACAAGGCGCTTAACAAGGATTCCTGGGAGACAGACCGTCTCGCTTTTATGGATGTGGTGATTGCCTATACGGCTCTTGCCGAAATCCTGAAGTTCCCCAAGATTCCCGTCAATGTCTCCATTAACGAGTACATAGAGATAGCCAAGGCTTACAGTACTCCCAAGAGTTCTCTCTTTATAAACGGCCTGCTCGGCGCCGCTATCGTCAATCTGCGTGAGAGCGGCCGCCTCGTCAAGCCCTGACGGATTGAACGGGCTTTAAACATTCAGAATATTAACCCCCTATACATTACAGACAGAAATGCTCAACACAATTCTTTTACAGGCCGCCCAGCAGAGCGGCGGATACACCGGTATAATCATGATTGTCGCGATGATAGTCATCTTCTACTTCTTTATGATTCGTCCGCAGAGCAAGAAGCAGAAGGAAATGAAAAAAGCCCGCGAAGCAATGGCCGAGGGCGACAAGGTGGTTACCGCCGGCGGTATCTACGGACGCATCCGTAAAGTGGAGGATACGACCTTCATGCTGGAGATTGCCCCCAATGTGACCATTAAAATCGAAAAGACTTCAGTCTACGCCATTCCCGAACCCGCTCCCGCCAAAGGCAAGTAATACCCGGTCCTCTCCCGTATGGCCGACGACAACACACCGCGCAAACCCTTCATGCGACGGCTGAAGGACACCGTCAAGGCCGCAGGCAGATTCAAAAGCCTGTGGCAATACCTGTTGTTTGTGGCTATTGCCGGTGTGTTCTGGTTTATCCTTACCCTCAACGACGAGCAGCAGGCGGATTTCCAGGTGCGTGTGCAGATTGACGGTGTGCCCGATTCGGTGACTTTCATCACCGACCCGCCGCAGATGCTCTCTGTGACGGTGCGCGACAAGGGCGTGGCCCTGTTGCGTCGCCGCTTGATGCAGACCCCCGTGATTCACATCCCTTTCTCTGAATACGCCGCCGCCAGCCATCTTAGGGTCGGTGCCTCGGTTATTCTTACCTCTTTGCGTGGCATATTCGGTTCAGGCGCCAACATAAGCGTCACATCTACAGACTCCTTGGGACTGACCTACACCACTTCGCCCGGAAAATCCGTCCCTGTGAAGGTGGATGCCGATGTCACGGCCGCCCTCGGAAAGGTGGTGAACGGCGCTCCCCGTATCAATGTGCGAGAGGTGACGATATATTCCGTAGACGAGACCACGGATACGGTGATGTACGTCACCACTATGCCCATAGTGCGCCGCGACCTTTCGGACTCGCAGACGATAAACGTGAGGCTGCGCCCCATAAAGGGCGTGAAGATGGTCCCTTCAAGTGTGGAGGTGACTGTCAATGTGGAACCGCTGGAGAACCGCAAGGTAATGGTCACTGTCCGCCCGCTGCAGGTGCCGAGGGGGGAGATACTTGCGCTTTTCCCTCAGAAAGTGGAACTTTCATACCTTGTTCCCATGAGCATGGGCGAGCTCCCTGAAAACCTGTTCCGCGTCTCCGCTGACTACCGCGATATAAATATAAGTTCTTCCCTGGTGAAGGTGAATATAGACCGTGTGCCTCCCGGCGTGCAGAACGCCGTCCTGTCGGTAGACAGCATCGAGTACACCATTACCCGCAAGCAGCAATGAGTCCCGTACTTACAATGAGTCCCGTACTTATAGGTGTGACCGGCGGTATAGGCAGCGGCAAGAGTATGGTGTGCCGGGTATGTGCCCTGCGCGGGATTCCAGTCTACGACTGCGATTTCCGGGCCAAGGCTCTTATGCACGCGGACCCGGCTATCCGCGCTTTCCTGCTTGCCGAAGTGGGGGAGGAGGCCTATCGTCCTGACGGTTCGCTTAATCGCGCTCTTTTAAGTGAACATATTTTCTCGAATTGCGAGGTCCGCCGCCGCGTGGAGAAGAAAGTGCATGCCGCTGTGCGCGAAGACTTGTCGGCCTGGTTGTCCTCACTGCCTGCCGGGACATCTGTCGCGTTGGTGGAGAGTGCCATCCTCCACACCTCGGGGCTTGACTGCCTGACCTCTGAAATATGGCTGGTGGAGGCTCCCGACGAGGTCCGCGTACGCCGCGTTATGCTCCGTTCCGCACTTTCTCGCGACGAGGTGACGGCGCGTATGCGGGCTCAGCAGACGGAATTTCTCTGCCTCCCGCCCTCGCGGACACGTGCTATCCTCAATGACGGTGTCACTTCTCTGCTCCCGCAGATAGATACTCTTTTGAAACAGATAATCCAAAATTAAATACACATATTAAAATTATGCTCAAGACAATATTATCGATTACCGGCAAGCCCGGTTTGTTCAAGATAATCACCAACGGCAAGAATATGCTTTTGGTAGAGGATATTATCTCCGGGAAGCGTTATCCCGCTCATGCACGTGACAGAATAGTCAGCCTCGGCGACATTTCTATGTACACGGATGCCGACGAGGTGCCACTGGCAGACGTGTTGGAGGCTGCCGGCAGACTCTACGGTTTCAAGTCCGTGGACATCAAAGCCCTTGAATCCATTCGCGACGAGTTCGCGAAGGTCCTTCCCGACTTCGACCGCGACCGTGTCTATGACAACGACATCCGCAAATTCTTCAGCTGGTACAACCTGCTGCTTCAGGCCGGCTTCACCGCTTTCAAGGACCCCGAGCCTGCCGAGGGAGAAACCGAGGCTGCCGACGCTCCCTCCGAGTAAGGCCTGCGCACGGCACCCTCTGTCACCTGCCCGCGCTCCGATTTGTTTCCTCTGAATAAAAAAGTGAGACAAATTGAAGCGCGGGACTTGTATAATTCGCTTATTATTAGTAACTTTGCACCGCTTAAAAGGGTAAAAAACGCCCTTGTGTATATGTTAACATCCTCATTGCGAGAGAGTTGACGGTATGCCTAAGCGTATATTCTCCTGTGTCCTGGATTTCGTTTCGGGGTCTTCGGAGAGTAAACTGAAAAAGAAAAAAGAGAAAGTTCTAATATAAATCAAAACAGACAAAGAATGCCTACAATTCAACAATTAGTAAGAAAAGGACGTGTTGCTTTGGAAGACAAGAGCAAGAGCCCCGCTCTTGACTCATGCCCCCAGCGCCGTGGTGTCTGCGTACGTGTGTACACCACAACTCCCAAGAAGCCTAACTCCGCTATGCGTAAGGTGGCTCGTGTGCGCCTCACCAATGGCAAGGAGGTCAACTCCTACATTCCCGGAGAGGGCCACAACCTTCAGGAACACAGCATCGTGATGGTGCGCGGCGGTCGTGTCAAGGACCTCCCCGGTGTGCGTTATCACATCGTGCGTGGCACACTCGATACCGCCGGTGTCACAGGCCGTACGCAGCGTCGTTCCAAATATGGCGCCAAGCGTCCCAAAGCAGCTAAAAAGTAATCCTCGCGGGGCTTTCCCGCAGTAAGTTATCACACTAAATTTTCTAATTAGTTTTTGATTTATTGGACATCAGGTTGAGTAAACGGGTCCGTAACAGGGGACTGCAGTTGAAGACCCATTCAGACAGCCAAAAACAAAAACGACAATTTTCCCTAAAATGAGAAAAGCAAAGCCTAAAAAAAGAGTGATTCTGCCCGACCCCGTGTATGGCGAGGTACGTGTCACCAAATTTGTTAACCACCTCATGTACGACGGTAAGAAGAACACCGCATTCACTATCTTCTATACCGCTCTTGAGACAGTAAAGGCCAAAATGCCCAACGAGGAGAAGTCCGCTCTCGAAATCTGGAAAAAAGCCCTTGAGAACGTCACTCCCCAGGTTGAGGTCAAGTCCCGCCGTATCGGTGGCGCCACTTTCCAGGTGCCTACTGAAATCCGCGCGGACCGCAAGGAGTCTATATCAATGAAAAACCTTATCATCTTCGCCCGTAAGCGTGGCGGTAAGACTATGGCTGACAAGCTCGCTGCCGAAATCATGGACGCTTACAACGACCAGGGCGGCGCCTTCAAGCGTAAAGAGGATATGCACCGCATGGCAGAGGCTAACCGTGCTTTCGCACACTTCCGCTTCTGATATCCGTAGTCATAATTTTTCATTTTTGATTCCTTATTAAGAAATGGCTAAGAACGAAGACCTGAATTTGACTCGTAATATCGGCATCATGGCTCACATCGATGCCGGCAAGACCACTACTTCCGAGCGTATCCTTTTCTACACCGGTTTGACTCACAAAATCGGTGAGGTTCATGACGGCGCCGCCACCATGGACTGGATGGAGCAGGAGCAGGAACGTGGTATCACCATTACTTCTGCCGCTACCACCACTTTCTGGAACTATGCGGGCAAGAAGTACAAAATCAATTTGATCGACACTCCGGGACACGTAGACTTTACTGTAGAGGTAGAGCGTTCTCTGCGTGTGCTTGACGGCGCTGTCGCGGCGTTCTGCGCTGTGGGCGGTGTCGAGCCCCAGTCCGAGACCGTATGGCGTCAGGCCGAGAAATACAATGTGCCCCGCATCGGTTACGTCAACAAGATGGACCGCTCCGGCGCCAACTTCTTCGAGGTTGTCCGCCAGGTGAAGGATGTGCTCGGCGCCACACCTCTCCCCATTCAGATTCCTATCGGTGCCGAGGAGACTTTCAAAGGCGTGGTAGATCTCGTGACCATGAAGGCCATCTTCTGGCATGACGAGACCATGGGCGCGGAGTACAGCGTGGAAGAGATTCCCGACAATCTTCGCCAGGAGGCTGAAGAGTGGCGCGACAAGATGCTCGAGACACTCGCTGAGTTCGACGAGGCCCTCATGGAGAAATACTTCGACGACCCCTCCACTATCACGGAAGATGAAATCCGCGTCGCTATCCGCAAGGCTACCCTGGCCATGCAGATTAACCCCATGATTTGCGGTTCCTCATTCAAGAACAAAGGCGTGCAGACTTTGCTTGACTCCGTTTGCGCTTATCTGCCTTCTCCCGAGGATAGCGGCGAAATCGAAGGCACGGTGCCCGGTGATGCCGACGCTGTGGAGACACGCAAGCCCCTTCCCGAGGAGCCCATGTGTGCCCTCGCCTTCAAGATTGCCACAGACCCCTATGTGGGCCGTCTCTGCTTCTTCCGCGTTTACTCCGGCGAAATCGAGGCCGGCTCTTACGTCTTCAACTCCCGTTCCGGCAAGAAAGAGCGCATCTCGCGTCTGTTCCAGATGCACTCCAACAAGCAGAACCCCAAAGAGAAAATCGGCTGCGGTGACATCGGCGCCGGTGTGGGCTTCAAGGATATTCGCACCGGTGACACACTCTGCGATGAGAATCACCCCATCGTTCTTGAGGCCATGGAGTTCCCCGACCCTGTAATCGGTATCGCCGTAGAGCCTAAGACTCAGAAAGACCTTGACAAACTCGGTGTCGGTCTGCAGAAGCTGGCCGAGGAAGACCCCACATTCCGCGTGGAAACCAACGAGGAGACCGGTCAGACAGTTATCTCCGGTATGGGTGAGCTTCACCTTGACATCATTATTGACCGTCTGAAACGTGAGTTCAAGGTAGAGTGCAACCAGGGTCGTCCGCAGGTTACATACAAAGAGGCCATCACTCAGCCCGTAGAGCTGCGCGAGGTATTTAAGAAGCAGACCGGTGGCCGTGGTAAGTTCGCCGACATAATTGTCCGCGTGGAACCCGCCGACGACGACTTCGAGGGCTCACTGCAGTTCATTGACGAGGTTAAGGGCGGTAACGTGCCCAAGGAGTATATCCCCTCCGTGCAGAAAGGCTTCACCACTGCGATGAAGAACGGTGTCCTGGCCGGTTATCCCGTAGAGCGTCTTAAAGTCACTCTCCTTGACGGTTCTTTCCACCCCGTGGACTCTGACCAGCTTTCCTTCGAGCTTTGCGCCATCCAGGCCTTCAAGAAGGCTTCCGAAAAGGCCGGTCCCGTCCTTATGGAGCCTATCATGAAGATAGAAGTGGTCACTCCCGAAGAGAGCATGGGTGATGTAATCGGCGACCTCAACAAGCGCCGTGGCCAGATAGAGGGTATGGAGACTTCCCGCTCCGGCGCCCGCATCGTAAAGGCCACCGCGCCTCTGGCAGAGATGTTCGGCTATGTGACGGCCCTGCGTACCATCACTTCCGGACGTGCCACCAGCACCATGTCCTTCTCTCACTATGCCGAGGTTAGCACCTCCATCGCCAAGAATGTACTCACCGAGTGCCAGGGCCGCGTAGACCTCCTCAAATAATAAAAAAATACACAACACAATATGAGCCAAAAAATCAGAATCAAACTCAAATCCTACGACCATAACCTCGTGGATAAGAGTGCCGAGAAAATCGTAAAGACTGTGAAGGCTACAGACGCTGTTGTCAGCGGTCCCATACCTCTGCCCACATACAAGCGCATCTTCACCGTCAACCGTTCCACATTCGTCAACAAGAAGAGCCGCGAGCAGTTCCAGCTCTCTTCATACCAGCGTCTCATCGACATCTACAGCTCCACAGCCAAGACTGTAGACGCTCTCATGAAACTCGAGCTCCCCAGCGGTGTGGATGTAAGCATCAAAGTCTGAACCGGAACGACAACAGCAACTAAAGAATACTAAAAAAGGGCAGGGCGACTTGCCGGGACGCGAGACCCTGCCCCCCATATAAATTTCATTAATCAACAATCCAGAGAAATGCCAGGATTATTAGGAAAGAAAATCGGAATGACATCCGTATTCAGTGCCGACGGCAAAAACGTGCCGTGCACTGTTATCGAAGTAGGTCCTTGCGTGGTGACACAGATTAAGACTGTAGAGACCGACGGTTACGAGGCTGTGCAGGTAGGCTTCCGCGAGAAGAAAGAGAAGCACACCAACCGCCCCGAGGCCGGTCACTTCAAGAAAGCAGGTGTAGCCCCGCAGCGCCACTTGGCTGAGTTCAAATTTGCTACCGCTCCCGCGCTGGGCGAGACTCTCACTGTCGAGCTCTTTGAGGAAGGCGGATTTGTCGATGTAGTCGGTACAAGCAAAGGTAAGGGTTATCAGGGCGTCGTAAAGCGCCACGGCTTCGGCGGTGTGGGCCAGTCCACTCATGGTCAGCACAACCGTCTCCGCGCTCCCGGTTCTATCGGTGCCTGCTCCTACCCCGCCAAGGTATTCAAGGGAATGCGTATGGCCGGCCAGATGGGCAATGAGCGCGTGACCGTCCAGAATCTCCAGGTTATCAAGATTCTGCCCGAGCACAATCTGTTAATGGTGAAGGGTTCAATTCCCGGAAGCAAAGGTTCAATCGTTTTAGTTGAGAAATAATGGAAGTAGCAGTATATAACATCAAAGGTGAAGACACCGGACGCAAAGTAGTGCTCAACGACGCCGTGTTCGCGACAGAGGCCTCAAGCGAGTCCAATCCCGCACACGTCGTTTATCTCGACGTAAAACAGTACCTGGCCAACCAGCGTCAGGGCACACATAAGAGTAAAGAACGCAGCGAAGTGAGCGGCTCTACCCGCAAGCTCGGCCGTCAGAAGGGCGGCGGTGGCGCACGTCGCGGTGACATCAACTCCCCTGTGCTTATAGGCGGTGGCCGTGTTTTCGGCCCTAAACCCCGCGACTACAGATTCAAGCTCAACAAGAAAGTGAAATCCCTGGCCCGTCGTCTGGCGCTTACTTCCAAAGCTCAGGAAGGCCAGATCAAGGTCGTGGAGAACTTGACATGGGACGCTCCCAAGACCAAGAACTTCATCGCCCTCGCACAGGCATTGGGCCTCAAGGACAAGAATGTCCTGCTCGTACTCAACGAGGCCAACGAGAACATCGTGCGCTCCGTACGCAATGTGCCCGGCTCATTCACTATGCTTGCAAGCAACCTGAACGCCTACACTGTCCTCAACAACGACGCCATCGTGCTGACAGAGGCTTCCGTAGAAACCCTGAATTCACTTTAAGTAAAACCACAAAGGAGTAAACACTATCAAGACAATGGACATCCAGATCAAACCTATAGTAACCGAAAAGGCTACGGCTACAAGTGAGAAGTTCAATTGCTACACATTCGCAGTGTCTCCCGACGCCAACAAGTTCCAGATCAAATCCCTGATCGAGCAGCTTTATGGTGTGAAGGTGGTCAAGGTGAACACAGCTCTGTATGCCGGCAAGCGCAAACAGCGCTATACCAAAGGCGGACTTATCAAAGGCGCTACCGCAGCTTTCAAGAAGGCCTACGTAACTGTGGCCGAAGGACAGACAATCGACTTTTACAGCAACTTATAACACAAAATGGCAGTAAGAAAATTCAAGCCCACGACACCTGGGCAGCGACACAAAGTTATTGGTGTATTCAAAGGAACAATCACTGCTACTACACCAGAGAAATCTCTTACCGTCGGTAAACGTTCCACCGGCGGACGCAACGCTGCCGGCCACCTCACAACCCGCTATCGCGGCGGCGGCCACAAGCGTAAACTCCGCCTCATCGACTTTAAGAGAAACAAAGACGGTGTCCCCGCAGTCGTTAAGAGCATCGAGTACGACCCCAACCGTTCCGCTCGTATCGCCCTGCTCTACTATACAGACGGCGAGAAGGCCTACATGATTGCACCCAATGGCCTTGAAGTAGGTCAGACTGTAATCTCAGGCCCCGACGTTGCTCCCGAGGTAGGCAATTGCCTTCCTCTGAACAAAATCCCCGTCGGTACACTCATCCATTGTATTGAGCTTCGTCCCGGTCAGGGCGCCTCTATGGCTCGCTCAGCCGGTACATTCGCTCAGCTCACTTCCCGTGAAGGTGACTACGCTATCATCAAATTGCCCTCCGGAGAGACACGTAAAATCCTGCTCGCCTGCAAAGCGACTGTAGGTGTAGTCGGCAACTCGGACCATGCCCTCGAACAGAGCGGTAAGGCTGGCCGCAGCCGCTGGCTCGGCCGTCGCCCCCACAACCGTGGTGTGGTAATGAACCCTGTGGACCACCCCATGGGCGGTGGTGAAGGCCGTCAGTCCGGTGGCCATCCCAGAAGCCGCACAGGCCTCTATGCCAAGGGTCTTAAGACACGTGCTCCCAAGAAGCATTCTTCGAAGTACATAATTGAAAGAAGAAAAAAGTAACTGATTAACTAAGTCACAATCACATGAGTCGTTCATTAAAAAAAGGACCCTTCATCAGTGTCAAGCTCGAAAAGAAAGTCGCTGCCATGGACGAGTCCGGCAAGAAGTCTGTAATCAAGACCTGGAGCCGCGCTTCCATGATTTCTCCTGACTTCGTAGGCCATACTTTCGCTGTTCACAACGGTAACAAATTCATCCCCGTTTACGTAACCGAAAATATGGTTGGTCACAAGCTTGGCGAGTTTGCCCCCACCCGCAATTTCCGCGGCCACGCCGGCAACAAGAAAAAATAATGGCCCGTCATAATCAATCACGATAAAGAAAGTAAGAAATACAATGGGTAAAAGAAAAAAAGAATCAGCTGAAGTGCTTAAGGAGGCACGCAAGAGCGAATATTTCGCAAAGCTGCGCAACGTCCCCACTTCTCCGCGCAAGATGCGCCTGGTGGTTGACATGATTCGCGGTCAGGAGGTATTCAAGGCTCTCGGTATCCTTAAATTCTCCAACAAAGAGGCAGCCCGCCGTGTAGAGAAACTCCTCCGCTCGGCCATAGCCAACTGGGAGCAGAAAAATGACCGTAAAGCCGAACAGGGCGAGCTCAAGGTGTCCACAGTCTTCGTTGACTGCGCACCCATGCTCAAACGCCTCCGTCCCGCACCCCAGGGCCGTGGCTACCGCATCCGCAAACGCTCCAACCACGTTACACTGTTTGTTGACTCAATAGATAAAATTAACGCTTAACTATATCAAGATGGGACAGAAAGTAAATCCTATTAGCAACCGCCTCGGCGTAATCCGCGGCTGGGACTCAAACTGGTACGGCGGCAAAAAATATGGTGACATCCTCCTGGAAGACTCCAAAATCCGCAAGTACCTCCGCACCCGTCTTGCCAAGGCAAGCGTTTCGCGCGTCATCATTGAACGTACACTCAAGATGGTCACCGTCACCATCTGCACTTCCCGTCCGGGCATGATTATCGGTCGCGGCGGCCAGGATGTGGACACCCTGAAGAAAGAGCTCGTTAAGCTGACAGGCAAGGATGTCCAGGTCAATGTACACGAAATCAAGCGCCCCGAGCTTGATGCGGAACTGGTGGCTGCTAACATCGCGCGTCAGATCGAGAACAAGGTGGCTTACCGCCGCGCTGTCAAGAAGGCCGTGCAGGATACCATGCGCATGGGCGCCGAAGGTATCAAGGTGCAGGTTTCCGGCCGTCTGAACGGCGCCGAGATGGCCCGCTCCGAGATGTTCAAAGAGGGACGTACTCCCCTCCATACTCTTCGTGCCGATATAGACTACGCTTTGGTAGAGGCTCTCACCAAGGTAGGTATCGTAGGTATCAAAGTGTGGATTTGCCGCGGCGAAGTTTACGGCAAGCGTGAACTCACCCCTCAGTATACCGCTACCGACAAAGGTCCCCGTCGCGAAGGCGGCTTCGACCGTCGCGAAGGTCGCAGAGGTGGTTTCCGCAAGAGAAACAACAATCGTTAAACTTGAATCAACAGCAACACAATGTTACAGCCTAAAAAGACAAAGTTCCGCCGCTCGCAGAAAGGCCGCATGAAAGGTGAGGCCCAGAGAGGCAATCAGCTCGCTTTCGGCTCCTTCGGCATAAAGACACTCGAGTCCAAATGGATTACAGGCCGTCAGATCGAGGCCGCCCGTATCGCCGTGACACGCTATATGCAGCGTCAGGGTCAGATATGGATACGAATCTTCCCCGATAAGCCCATAACCAAGAAGCCTGCCGAGGTACGTATGGGTAAAGGTAAAGGTAACCCCGAGGGATTTGTGGCGCCCGTCACTCCCGGCCGTATCCTCATCGAGGTGGAAGGCGTAAGCTATGACATCGCCAAGGAAGCCCTGCGCCTCGCGGCACAGAAGCTCCCTGTAATCACAAAATTTGTGGTTCGTCGCGACTACGACCCCAGCCAGAACGTCTGACCGACCTCTGACTGTTTCAATATTAAAAAGAGAGGAAGCTCCCGACGGGAGTTTCCTCTCTTGTATGTAAATACTTCTGCGTCACAATTGAATGGCCACTCGCTTATTAATATTGTTTCATATAATATAACAATATTTAACAATAAAGTATGGGTCTGCAATGTGCTTTAGGGAGGTGTCGGGGCGCGGTATATTTGCATAATTGAGTGAAAATGACTAATTTTGTGCGTTTATTTGGCGTTTCAGATAGTATTCTGACTCCCTTATATTGGCATAATCAATTGGTTTTCAGACCAATTTGGTTTATCGCCGATTTAAAGAGGGGACCGGGTATGACTCTCTTCGCCGGATAAATGTGAGAATTAATCAACAGTTTTATAAATGAAAAAGGAAGAAATCAAGGAATTAAGCATTAAAGATCTCCGCGACCGTATAGAGGTTGCCGAGAAGGCTTATCGTGAATTGAAAGTAACGCACGCGATATCTCCCGTTGACAACCCCGCGAAGATTACAGCGGATCGCCGCGAGATTGCTCGACTCAAGACCGTGTTGCGTCAGAAGGAACTGGCTGAGGCCAATGCCGCTGAGGCCAAAGCCTAATCCCGTAAAAACATTTTGGTAATGGAAAAAAGAAATCTTAGAAAAGAGAGAATCGGGGTTGTTTCCAGCAACAAGGGTGACAAGACTATCACCGTTGAGATTAAGTGGAAGGAGAAACACCCCATTTACGGAAAGTTTGTCAACAAGACAAAGAAGTATCATGCTCACGATGAGAAGAACGAGTGCTCGATAGGCGACACAGTACGTCTGATGGAGACACGCCCTCTGAGCAAGACCAAGAGATGGAGACTTGTTGAAATAATTGAAAAAGTGAAGTAACTATGATACAGACTGAATCCCGATTGACAGTAGCAGACAACAGCGGCGCCAAAGAGGCCCTCTGTATCCATGTGCTCGGCGGTACAGGCCGCCGTTACGCCACAGTTGGTGACATCATCGTTGTTTCCGTAAAGAGCGTAATCCCCTCCTCCGATGTAAAGAAAGGCACCGTGAGCAAGGCTGTCGTGGTCCGTACGAAGAAGGAAATCCGTCGTGCCGACGGTTCTTATATCCGCTTTGACGACAACGCCTGTGTCCTGCTCAACAACGCCGGTGAGCTGCGCGGCAGCCGTATCTTCGGCCCGGTGGCACGTGAACTCCGCGCCACAAACATGAAAATTGTCTCCCTGGCTCCCGAAGTACTTTAATCAACATTAAAAGAAAACAGAAATGGCAAAATTCCATATAAAGAAGGGCGACAACGTCTGCGTTCTGGCAGGCGATGACAAAGGCAAGAAAGGCCGTGTGCTCGAGGTGATTGTCAAGAAAGGCCGCGCCGTAGTCGAGGGTGTGAACATCATCAAGAAAGCCACCAAGCCCACAGCACAGTATCCCCAGGGAGGCATCATCGAGAAGGAAGCTCCCGTCAATATCTCCAACCTCGCGCTTATAGACCCCAAGAGCGGCAAGCCCACTCGCGTCGGTTATCGCTTCGAGGACGGCAAGAAAGTACGTTATTCTAAAAAATCAGGAGAGGAGATTAAGTAATGAGCACTACACTTAGCAAAGACTATAAAGAAAGAATCGTCCCCGCTCTGACAAAAGAGTTCGGCTACAAGACCGTAATGCAGGTGCCCCGTCTGGAAAAGATAGTCATCAACCAGGGTCTGGGCGACGCCACTCAGGATAAGAAACTGATTGAGACAGCCATAAACGAGATTACTAGATAAGGTAATCATCAATCCTCAAGG
>URIC01000007.1 GCA_900547755.1 uncultured Bacteroidales bacterium | reverse complement strand
GGCCAGTCGCGCCTCTGCATGTTCTACCTGCGCTGCGCCCATATCGGCGAAGTCCAGGTCAGCATCTGGCCCGAGCGGATGATCGCCGAGTGCGCCGCCCACGGCATCCAGACCTTCAACTCCCCCGGATGCAATGCCCCGGCGGTAGCGCAGTATGTGTGGAGCAGCCTTCTGCACATAGGCATCAATCCGCGTGAGACCACAATAGGAGTAGTGGGTCACGGCAACGTCGGGAGCATTGTGGCTGACTGGGGTAAGAAATTGGGCGCTACGGTTCTGCTATGCGACCCTCCCAAAGCCCGGCGAGGGGTAGGGAATGACTATATATCTCTGCCGGAGCTGGTATCGCAGGCCGATGTGGTGACATTGCATACGCCGCTGACCAAGACCGGCGAGGATGCCACGTTCCACCTCATGAACCGTGACATCCTGGCCCAGATGCGCCCCGGTGCCGTATTGGTGAACGCGGCACGCGGTCCGGTGGTGGACTCCACGGCAGTGGCCGAAAATGCACAGGAAGGCTCCATAAGGCTCATTACAGACACCTGGGAGGGGGAGCCGGACAAGCTCAACCCTGTAATCTTGGAGAAAAGCGAGATTACGACCCCGCACATAGCCGGCTACTCCCTGCAAGGAAAGCAGAGAGCCACACGCATGATTATTGAATCTGTGGGACGTACATTCGGCATCCCAGTAGCCACACACGAAGGGGAACCGGGAGTCAAGGTCTGGGACCTGCCGGAGCCTTACACCCCCTGGGAGCACCTCTCTGCCGAAGACATAAGAGCCAGCTACGACCCGCTAACGGAGACAGCCCGGTTGAAAGCCGACCCGGAAGGCTTCGAGGAGTGGCGCGACCACTACGAATACCGCCATGAGCTGTACCTCTGAGCCATACAGGTCCTTACTTAGAGACCTTGCTGATTTTAAGACGTTTGGCGGCGAGCGCATTGCGCACGCTGTCAATTTCGGCGCGGCGCTGACGCAGGACATCGCGCGAACAGCGGTTCTCGTCGAAGAACTTAAGCTGTTCGCACAGTTCCATCTGGCGGTCCAAAAGGGCATCCTCGCGCTTCAGCTCCTCCAGATATATGTCTATCGCCTTGTCTGTCTGCTCGTGCGTCCATTCCCCGCGAGTCTGGCTAAGGTCCTCCTTATCCTCCTGAATAGAAGATTCGGAGCAGGCCGTAAGTGCGCACATCAAAGCCGCGCATATTAAAAATCTCATTGTATCAGTCGGTTAAATAGTTCTATATATTTATCGGCTACGATTCCGCCCGAAAAGCGTGAGGAAACGCTCTCGTACATCCGGACAGAGAGTTCCCGGTGGGAGGTATTGTCCAGCATCCCGGCAGCGTCCACAATAGCCTGAGCGAAGTCTCGTGCGGACAACTCCTCGTTCTCATGGCGATAGGCGAGCACGCCGGTAACTCCGGGCACCACGATGTCACGTTGTCCGCCGCTGTCAAAAGCCACCGGTACGGCGCCATACACCTGCGCCTCCACAAGAGTGCCGGGCAAAGTCTCGTATACGGAAGGAGAAAGCAGCACATCCGCCTGCCGATAGAACGGTTCCGTAAGCTCTACCGGGACAGCTCCCGGAGCGGAATAGGGTACACACAGTCCGGCGAGCGCGCCGCGTTCCTTGACTGTGCCGAGCAGGGTGAGATGAATACGGCGGAAAAGGGTATGGTGACGGTCGCGTACTATCTCCAGCGCGCGGCAGAGGGTAGGCAGGCCCTTGATAGGGTCATCTATACGTGCGGCCACCATCAGCAGTTCCAGCTTTGACTCATCGTAATGAGGCTCGAATCTGTACTTGGGCATAGGGAAGGGGTTGCCAATCACTTCCACACGGGCATCGCGCATCAATGAAGAGACGGCGCACCGTTTTTTTAGCCAATTGCTTACCGCCACAAATGTAATATCCGCGTTCCCGTAAAGCTCGCTCTTACGCCGCCAGGCGCGATGGGAGAGGTCATTCCGGCCCTTGCAGAAATGCAACAGACGGCAGTCACCACATTCATTGAGGAAACCCTCGCAACGCCCTGCGTGATGGCATATACCGGTGGCGCACCACATATCGTGCATCACCCAAACCACAGGCTTCATTGCCGCTATTTTCTCTATTTCGGAAAGTGAGAGAAGCCCTTGGTTAATCCACCCGAGCATCACCACATCGGCATCCTTCACCAAAGGATGAGCTGCAAGAGGCACACCGGTGTCGGCTATATCGGCCTTGAACAGGTCTTTCCTGTTGAATCCGTTACACAGGAATATATGCAGACGCTCCCTGCGGAAAGCGCGGCTCAGGGCCTTGGGACTCGCGGCGAGATGCACATCGGGGTCGGAAGTCAGCTTCTCGGCAACGAGCATGGAGGCCTCCACACCCTTCTTCCGCAACTCCTTCATCAGACGGAAGGACACCACGGCTGCGCCACCCCGGCTATCGCTTTTATTTATTATTACCAGTTTCATCTATTCTTCTCAGAGTCTTGAACACATATCGCAAACCCGATTTGGAGTCCACGAATGCCTCTGAAGAGGAAACAACTTCCCACTCCGTTGGTTCAAAGCAGGGGAAACGGGTGTCTGCATCGGGAAATGCCGCATCCACTTCAGTCAGATGCAACATCCGGGCTAAGGGGAGGGTAGCGGCATAGATTGTTCCGCCGCCGATTACAAACGGCTCAGGGTCAGTCTCTCCGGCTTTCTCAAGGGCCAGCTCCAGAGCGGGATAGACCTCGGCTCCCGGAGCGGAAAACTCCGGATTGCGGCTCACCACTATGTTGCGCCGTCCGGGCAGCGCGCCGGGCAACGACTGCCAGGTCCTGCGCCCCATGACTATGGCGTGCCCCATGGTCAGAGTCTTGAAATGTCTCAGGTCGGCCCCTATGTGCCAAATCAGGTCACCGTCGCGGCCTATAGCCCGGTCACGCCCCATCGCTACTATCAGATTGATTGCCATGTGTCAGATATTTTTAAGTCGCCTCTTATACAGATACTTCAGCTTTTATCGCCGGCCAAGGGTCGTAGCCTTCCAGCCTGAAGTCCTCATACTTGAAGTCGAAAATACTCTTGACCTCCGGATTGAGGACCATGCGGGGCAACGGACGCGGCTCGCGCTGCAGCTGCTCATGTACCTGGTCCAGGTGATTCAGATAAATGTGCAAGTCGCCGAAGGTATGTATGAACTCGCCCGGCTCCAGACCGCACACCTGCGCCATCATCTGAAGCAGCAGCGCGTATGAGGCTATATTGAACGGAACGCCTAAGAAGGAATCGGCACTGCGCTGGTAAAGCTGCAGAGATAGCTTGCCGTCGCACACATAAAACTGGAAGAAGGCGTGGCATGGCGGCAGTTTCATGTTGTCCAGGTCCGCCACATTCCAGGAGGACACGATAATGCGGCGTGAATCCGGATTGTGGCGTATGTCGTCCGCCGCCCGCTGTATCTGGTCGATGAACGAACCGTCGTAGGAAGGCCAGGAGCGCCATTGGTAGCCATAGATATGGCCGAGGTCTCCGTCCGGTCCGGCCCATTCGTTCCAGATGCTCACCCCGTGTTCCTGAAGGTAATGCACATTGGTGTCACCCTTCAGGAACCATAGCAATTCGTAGATTATGCTTTTGAGATGCACTCGCTTGGTGGTGAGCAGAGGGAATCCCTCGCTCAGGTCAAAGCGCATCTGATAGCCGAAAGTGGATATTGTGCCGGTACCGGTGCGGTCCTCCTTGCGGTGGCCTACAGCCAGTATGTGGCGCAGCATGTCTTGATATTTCTTCATTTTTAAACAACCTCTAATTTCAGGGGGTCAGGGAACGTCGGCGCTGGAATAGGGGAGAGGCCACTCCATTGCGGTCAATGGTGAAATGCAGGGCATCGTCATCGCAGACGGCCAGGCAGTCGAAACAGCGCACACACGGCCCGTTGTCTATGGTCCGCGTCTTGATGTCAATGCAGGAAGCCTTGCACACATCCTGGCATTTCAGACAGGCCGTACACTTGTCGGGCTCCAGTTCTATGTGTACCACCGAGCGGTTGCCCACCAGTCTGAGCACAGTACCCACCGGGCATACCTCATTGCAGAAATCGCGCCCCCAGAAAAAGGAATAGCACAGGATGCCGAGCATACTCACTACGGCGCATACCGTTCCCAAGGCAGCGCCCACGCCCAATCCTTTCAGCGCCGGGTGCGGTCCATGGAAGGATGCCACGCTCAGAGCGTTGATAAACGCGGGCAGAGGCTCAAGCAACAGCGGCACACACCCGATGGCGGCAACCATAGCGCCCGCATAGATGCCAAGCATCAGAAAACGGCGGTTGTTGCTCTTCCTGTAGGAGAAGCGGCGTCTCTTGCGTCCGAACAGGGAACGCAGGCGTATCACTCCATCCTGAAGGACACCCAAAGGACAGAAAGCCGAGCAATAGACACGGCCCAGCAGAAAGGTGACGAGCAGCCACAGCAGCCCCCCGGCCAGGGTAGCGCCTACTCCGGCCATGGCAACGGCAGGTGTGAGTTGCACCGAGACTGCCAAACGGGCGTGAACGGGCGCGGAAAGGCCCGTCAATGCCCACAACGCACACTCCCCGAACATTATCAGGGACACCGCTATGCGTATATGTTTCAAACTCTTCACACTCCAAAGTTAACGCTTTTTTTCGGGTTTGCAAAAAAGTTATTAATTTTGCAACGTGAACGCCCCCTATCGAGGCTCACATCCTGTAATTATGCAATACTCCCTACTTCAGTTCGTAAGCCTGCTCGGCGCCGTATGTCTGTTTCTGTATGGCATGAAGGTAATGAGCGAAGGACTCCAGAAAGTAGCCGGCGACCGTCTGCGCAACATTCTGGGCTTCATGACCAAGAACAGAATCACCGGCGTGCTTACCGGTATAATCATCACCGCGCTCATACAGAGCTCCTCCGCCTCCACCGTGATGGTGGTGAGTTTCGTGAACGCCGGCCTCATGAGTCTGGCCCAGTCCATGGCCGTGATTTTCGGCGCCAATGTGGGTACTACCGTCACCACATGGATTATCTCCGCCTTTTCCTTCGAGATACACATATCGGACTACACCATCGTGCTGATGGCACTGGCGGTCCCCATGCTGTTTATGAAGAAAAGCACCTACAAGAGCATGGGAGAGTTCCTGATAGGCTTCTGTTTCCTGTTCATGGGTCTGGATATGATAAGCCTCTTCGTGCCAAACCTGAAGGAGAATCCCGAAATGCTCGCCTTCCTCTCCGAATATACCAATATGGGCTACGGCTCGGTACTCATATTCTTCGGCATAGGTATCGTACTGACAATGGTCGTGCAAAGCTCTGCGGCCACATTTGCCGTGACCCTGATCATGTGCTCCCAGGGCTGGATTTCCTACCCTTTGGCCTGCGCCATTATACTTGGCGGCAACATCGGTACCACCATCACCCCCATCCTGGCCTCTCTGAGCGGTAACCTCGCAGCCCGACGCACGGCTATGGGCCATGTGCTGTTCAATGTCCTGGGCTCGATAATCGCCCTAATCCTTTTCAGCCCCTTCATACACTTTGTGGCCGACATCACCGAGTGGTTCGGCGAGCTGAACCCCATGCACATCACAGCGGCGCAGGAAGCCGGAATCGCCGACTCCACCCTGTTTGACCCCGCCGGCGGATACACAGCCCGCACACAGGCATCCATGGCCTTCGCCCTGGCCATGTTCCCCACGGTGTTCAACGCCATCAACCTTCTGATAATGATTTGGTTCACCAAGCTGTACGTGCGCATAGTATGCTGGCTCATGCCGGCTCGCCACCGCGACCAACAGGAGGACTTCTCGCTCAAGTTCATAGGCCGAGGCATGCTCGGCACCTCAGAGCTGAACATAACACAGGCACAGAAGGAAATCGCGGTCTACGGAGAAAGAGTACAGCGTATGCTCCACATGGCCGAACATCTTATTCACGCCAATCCGGACGACAATTCCTACCAGGACACCTATAACCGCCTGGAAAAATATGAGGAAATATCGGACCGCATGGAGATTGAAATCGGCAAATTCCTGAACCAGGTGGCCGAAGGACGTCTCTCACCCGAGGGCAAAATGCGCATTTCCGGAATGTTACGCATCATTTCCGAAATCGAATCCATAGCCGACAGCTGTTTCAATGTGGCCAAGACCCTGAACCGCAAAAATCAGATACAGGTACACTTCACTACCCACATGCTCGACGAGATTGACGCTATGTTCAGACTCGTGGAAGCCGCAATGACCAATATGATGGACCTGCTCAATGAAATGGAGACCCCCGAAGACTCTAAAATCATTGCCGCTTACAACCGTGAGCGTGAAATCAACAACTACCGCAACAAGCTGCGCGACACAAATATCTCGAACATCAACAACCACGAATATGACTACCAGCAAGGCATCTTCTTCATGGACCTCGTCGGAGAAGCCGAAAAGCTGGGAGACTATATGCTCAATGTGGTCGAGGGCGTAAAACACCAGTTCAAGCCCCAGGCCGTCTGAGACTGTCGTGATGCAGCTGCCTTATATAGTCCCTTAATCCGCTATCCATGACACAGAACACTCACAGATATTGCGTAATCATGTGCGGAGGAGTAGGCTCGCGTTTCTGGCCTTTCTCCCGCAGCGCCATGCCTAAACAGTTCCTCGACTTCTTCGGCACCGGCCGCTCCCTGCTACAGATGACTGTGGAAAGGGTGCTGCCCCTGGTGCCCCACAAGAATATAATCCTGGTGACAAACGAGGCTTACAAACACCTCATTACAGAACAGCTCCCCGAAATTCCGGTGGAGAACATACTGTTCGAGCCGGCACGCCGCAACACCGCCCCCTGCATCTGCTGGGCCACACACCACATCCATGCCAGGGACCCCGAAGCATCGGTCATCACTCTCCCTTCGGACCACCTCATACTTAAGGAAGACGCTTTCCGTGAGGCCACGGACAAGGGGCTTGACTACGTGGAGTCCCATCCGGCACTCCTTACCTTCGGTATCCGTCCCACAGCCCCTGAGACCGGATACGGATATATACAGCAGGGTGTGTTCTGCACCGACTCCCCGGACGTAGCCAAGGTGAAGTGCTTCACCGAAAAGCCCACCCTGGAGATGGCCCGGATACTCCTTGCCAGCGGGGATTTCCTCTGGAACTCCGGCATATTCCTCTGGAAAGCCGATACCATTCTAAAAGCCTTTGCCACACTCGCACCCGACATAGCCGAGGTATTCGACACGGGCAACGGCATCTACGGAACCCCGGAGGAGGCACGATTCATCGCCGATGCGTTCCCCACCGCCCCCAGCATATCCATAGACTACGCGATTATGGAGAAAGCAAAAAATGTGTACGTCATGCCTGTGGACATGGGCTGGAGCGACCTCGGCACCTGGGGCGCTCTCTATGAGGTGTCACCAAAGAACAGAGAGGGCAACGTAACCCAGAACTGCAAGCTCCTGACCCGCGACTGCACCGGCAGCGTGTTCGCAATCAAGGGGGACAAAGTAGTGGTGGCAAGCGGACTTCAGGACTACATTGTGGCTGAAAACGGCAACGCGCTGCTGATAGTGCCCCGCAGCCAGGAACAGGAAATACGCTCCATAGTCAACGAACTGAAATCCCGCTTCAGCGACGAATACATCTGAGCCTATGGACCTCAATGCAGCCACAACGCCCGCAGCGCCCTTCTCCGGCACTGTGATACGCAACACCGGCAGCTGGGCCGAAGTGCTGCCGGACTCCCCGGACGCACGCCCCGTACAGTGTAAGGTGAAGGGCAATTTCCGCATCAAGGGCCTGCGCACCACCAATCCGGTGACTGTGGGCGACCGCGTCACAGTCACGCCCAACGCCGAGGGCACAGGCTACATCACTGCCGTGGAACCGCGACGCAACTACATTGTGCGACGTGCCACCAACCTCAGCAAAGAGTGTCACATACTGGCCGCGAACCTGGACCTGGCGCTCCTGGTGGCCACCCTGCGAAACCCCGACACTCCGCTCACTTTCATTGACCGCTTCCTGGCCACCGCCGAGGCTTACGCGGTCCCCGCCGCGCTTTTACTGAACAAGGCCGACACCTGGGATGACGAAGACCGCGAACTGGCCGATGCCCTTGAACACCTGTATTCCTCTATAGGATACCCGGTGGTGTTCACTTCCGCCGCTACCGGCACCGGACTGGCCGAAGTGAAGGCCCTGGTGAAGGACAGAATCACTCTGCTGGCCGGCAACAGCGGGGTAGGGAAGAGCTCTCTCATAAACGCCCTGGTGCCAGGCCTGGACATACGCATAGGCGACATTTCCGCCTCCCATCATACCGGTATGCACACCACCACATTCTCCGAGATGTACCGAATACCCGGAGGCGGCGCATTAATAGACATACCGGGAGTGAAAGGCTTCGGCACCATTGACTTTGACCCGGCACAGGTAAGCCATTACTTCCCCGAGATTTTCAAGGAGGCCAAAGGATGTCGTTTCCAGAACTGCACACATACCCACGAGCCGGGATGCCACGTGCGCGAGGCCCTGGAGAAACAACGCATAGCCCAAAGCCGATATGCCTCTTACCTCTCTGTTTTGGAAGACTCCGACACTGACAAATACCGTAAGCCGTTTTAAGGAAACCGCTTAAAGACAGAACATTGACCCATGCCTCCCGTAAAACCGAAACATACCCCACAGATTACTGACGCTGCCGGCAAACTGCAACCCCAGGCCACCGAGCTGGAAGAAATGGTGCTGGGTGCCGTGATGCTTGAGAAAGACGCCTACTCCGAGGTCTGCGACCTGCTCGTGCCCGACAGCTTCTACGACCCCCGAAACCAGAAAATCTTCGAGGCGATATGCCGCCTGGGCGCCAACCAGCGCCCTATCGACATGCTCACCGTGATAGAGCAACTGCGTGCCGACGGCACACTGGAAGAGGTGGGGGGCGCCGTGGCCATTACCGAACTGACAGCCCGCGTGACATCTGCCGCACACGTGGAATACCACGCCCGCATCATAGCCCAGAAATACCTGGCACGCCGCCTTATTTCATTCTCCTCGAAGGTGCAGAACGAGGCTTTCGACGAGAGCAACGACATAGACGACCTGCTGCAGCAGGCCGAGGGAGAACTGTTCGAGATTTCCCAGACACAGCTGAAGCGCGAAGTGGTACAGGTGGACTCTGTCATCAACCAGGCGCTACGCATGATTGAGGCCGCTTCCAACCGCGAGAGCGGCCTATCGGGTCTTAACACAGGCTACGAGGACCTGAACAAGCTCACCAGCGGCTGGCAGAACTCCGACCTCATAATCATCGCCGCACGCCCCGCCATGGGCAAGACGGCTTTCGTCCTCTCCATGGCCAAGAATATGGCTATGGACTTCTCGATTCCTCTGGCTATCTTCTCCCTGGAGATGAGCAATGTGCAGCTCGTGAACCGTATCCTGTCCAACGTTTGCGAAATCCCCGGCGACACAATACGTTCCGGCCGGCTGAGCCAGGACGAATGGGACCGCCTCACGACACGCCAGAACTACCTCTTCGGAGCCCCCATGTATATAGACGAGACCCCCGGCCTCTCTATCACGGAACTCCGCACCAAAGCCCGACGGCTGGTACGCGAACATGGTGTCCGGATGATAATAATAGACTACCTGCAGCTCATGAACGCCACAGGCATGAAGTTCGGCTCCCGCGAACAGGAAGTGAGTACCATCTCCCGAAATCTAAAGGCCCTGGCCAAGGAACTGAACATTCCCATCATAGCCCTGTCCCAGCTGAACCGCTCCACCGAAACACGCGAGGACAAACGTCCCGTACTCTCCGACCTCCGTGAATCCGGCGCCATAGAACAGGATGCCGACTTCGTGGCCTTCATTCACCGCCCGGAGTACTACACCCGCTCAAGCGAGGATGCCGAGGGCAGGGACATACGTGGCCTGGCCGAGTTCATTGTCGCCAAGCACCGTTCCGGCCAGGTAGGCACCGTAAAGCTCCGTTTCGTGGACAAATATGTACGTTTCGAAGACTGGAACAAAGGCACCACCATACGCACCGCCACAGTACAGAGCCGCATGAACAGCGAAAAAACGGCGCCGCCTCCCGCTCCCGACGATACAGACCCTTTCAACGGAGCCGACTCATTCCAAGGCCCCACCGACCCGTTTGCAGGACCGATGCCCGACATCATGCCCGCTCCCGGAGAATCACCCGTACCGTTCTGATAAACCGCACTTCATTATGACCGGCGGCGTATGAACATTCCTCGAAGCAGTGTGTTTATCCTGTAAAACACTCACTACTATGACACACAAGGAATCAAAAGAAGTACGCCTGGAACGCGAACATATACGCGAAGGCAAACGGAAGGCACGTCGCGCATTGAACAAAATATGGCTTTGGACAGGAGTCATAATCCTGGCTCTGATTCTGCTGTATTGGCTATTCGCCATAGGCACATTCGAGGGTCCGAACCAATAACCGGACGAAACAGGCCACACATACAGCCCGGGCAACCCGCATCTTAGCGGGCTGCCCGGGCTGTATTGACATAAGGCTATCTGTAGCGGCGCCACATTATGCGCATCGAGTTGAATACCGCCAGCAGAGCCACACCTACATCGGCAAACACCGCCGCCCACAGGGATACTATGCCAAGTCCTCCGAGAGCAAGCACCAGCACCTTGACGCCGATGGCGCCGACTATGTTCTCAAGCACCGTTCTATGTGTAGCGCGGCCTATCTCCACGGCTGTAGCCACGCGGCTTACCTTGTCCGTCTCTATCACCACATCGGCGCTCTCTATGGCCGCGTCGCTTCCCCATGCTCCCATGGCTATGCCCACGTCGCTCACCGCGAGTACAGGCGCATCGTTCATGCCGTCCCCCACAAAGGCTATGGTACGCCCCGGCATAGAGGCTATCTTTTCCACGTATGAAGCCTTGTCCTGCGGAAGCATCTCTCCGCAGGCCTCCTCAAGGCCGGCGAGTCCCGCAAACCCGTCCACTGCCCCCTGGCGGTCCCCGGACAGCATCACTATGTGCCTGATTCCGAGTTTATGCAGCCTTACCAATGCCTCCCGCGCATCCGGCTTCAACGTATCCGCCAGCCCCACACAGCCTGCATAACACCCGTCTATGGCACACAGGATAACGGTAACGGATGCCTGAGCCGACGAGGCCGGCACTTCGACTCCCAGACGGCGCATAAGCTTCGCATTTCCCGTCGCCACAAGTTTTCCTTCTATCTTGGCCTCGACGCCTTCGCCGGGGGTCTCCCTGGCTTCCGTTATGGCAGGGCAGGCAAGCCCCTTCTCCTTCACATACTCCACAAGAGCCTTCGCCAGAGGATGAGTGCTGCGGCTCTCGGCTGCCGCCATAAGCCGCAGCAGCTTGTCCTCAGCCAGCACAACGCTCTCTACGCTGTCCACGCTGAAGCGGCCGGAAGTGAGCGTGCCCGTCTTGTCGAAAGCCACATCGGTGAGCTTTGCCGCCGTATCCAGATAATTGCCACCCTTGAACAGCACACCGAGACGCGAGGCAGCGCCGATACCGGCAAAGTAGCCCAACGGCACACTTATCACGAGCGCGCAGGGACAGGAACATACCAGGAACACCAGGCCGCGATACAGCCATTCAGAGAAGACATAGCGGTATGAGTGGTCCAGCAAACCGACAAAAGCCGGAACAGCCACCAGAAGGACCGCCATAGCTATCACGACAGGTGTATAGATGCGGCTGAACCGACGGATGAACAGCTCCGTGCGCGCCTTCCGCGCCGAAGCCTGGCTGACCATTTCCATAATCCGGGCCAAAGCGCTGTCGGCATACGGACGCAAGGTCTGAATACGCACCGCCCGGGTACAGGAAATCATACCTGCCAGCACCTCTCCTCCCGGCTCTATGAGTCGCGGCACACTCTCTCCCGTAAGCGCCGAAGTGTCGAATGTAGCCGCCTCGCCCAGCAGTTTCCCGTCTATAGCCACACGCTGTCCCGGAAGCACCTCTATTGTTTCGCCTGTCTTGACATCTGCGGGTGGCACCTCCGTGACCTTGCCCTTGCGTACCGCTCGTGCATGCTCCACACGCACATCCACAAGGCGAGATATGTTGCGCGTAGCGCGGCTGACCGCTTTGTCCTGAAGGCTTTCGCCTATGGAATAGAACAACATGACGCCCACGGCCTCCGGATATTCGCCTATACAGAAGGCGCCCGCCGAGGCTATGACCATCAACATCAATTCGTTAAACCAGTCATGTACACGCAACGAGGCCACAGCCTCCCGTATCACCGGCAGCCCCACCGGCAAGAATGACGCCAGATACCACAGCGGCTCCACATATCCGCCGTTTACGAACCAATATATACCGGCATGCTCCATACACATACCTGTCGCCAACAATGCGAAAGAGATAGCGGGCATCGCCCACCAACGGTATTCAGACTCTCCATGTCCGTGGGAATGGCCATGAGCATGAGTATGCCTATCTGTATTCTTCATATATAGTCTTTGCTTTTGTTTTCGGACACAAAATTAAGCGATAAAAGATGCAACCGAGTGTCAAAAACGCCGGAAGCCGACTGCATCTCGCCAAAAATGCCTAACTTTGCCGCATGGATACGGAACAGATTGCCTACATGCTCGAAGCACACGGTGTGCGCGCCACCTCCAACCGAATATTGGTGATGCGCGCCCTCCTTGACTCCGACCGCCCCCTGTGCCTCGCCGACCTGGAGGAGCGACTGCAGACTTTGGAAAAGTCCAGCGTCTCGAGAGTGCTGTCTCAGCTCGCCTCCCACGGTCTGATTCATGCCCTGGAGGACGGCAGGGGCATAACCCGCTACGAGCCCTGCCACGGAGACCACACCCGGGAACTGCCGGAACAAGACGACTCCGAAGACCTGCACGTCCACTTCTACTGCGAGCGTTGCCGCCGTGTTTTCTGCTTTCCCGCACTCCCCGTCCCACCGGTACATCTCCCCGCCCGCTTCACGGTCCTGTCCGCCAACTATATGCTCAAAGGAATCTGCCCCGATTGCGACAGGCAATGAGACATCGAAACACAGCAACGGCCGACTTCCCGAAATGGATGTCGGCCGTTGTAGTATGTAAAGAGACTCCTAATCAGAGATAACTGAGATTTATCTTGGCGAACTCAAGGTCGTTCTTGGCCCGATTGGCCAGCGATGAATCCAGACGGATAGCCTGACGCAGATTGCTCAGCGCCATATTCTCATTGTTGGTACGGGCGCCCAAAACAGCCATCAGGTAATAAGTGGTGGCGTCCGGAGCCGCGATAGCGCTGAGTGTGTTGCGGGCTGCGGAATAGTCCTTGGCCAGAATCTGGGCAAGAGCGGCATTGTTGTTCTTTGCCTGGCCGAAAGCGTTCACTGCTGCGGGAATCTGACCCTGGCTCAGGTAATATACGCCGAGAGCGTCACCTACCTCGGGCACATCGGAAGCAGCGCCGAAAGCCTGATAAGCGTCGGTGTACTTGCCGGAGAGCATCTCCACAAGACCCTTGTTCATCTCAGCCTCATGGTTGCCCGGCTTCAGACGGAGTGATTGCTCGAAATTTGCGAGGGCGCCATCATAGTCGCCGGCCACATACTGGGTGAGACCCAGGTTGTTGAATGTGCGGTAATCCTTCGGGAATGTCTGGCATGCCTGGTTGTACACCTCCATTTTCTTGTTGTTGTCATTGGTAAGTGTGGCTATGTACAGCATCTCATCGGCTGTAAGGGCGGAAGGATTGGTATTGAAGAGGTTCACCAGCTCCTCATTGCTCTTGCCGATTACATTAATGGAAGCCAGCACGCGGCTATAACGCAGCTGAGGCAGAATCTGGTCGGCCAGCTCGTCGAATACGCCCGCAAGATTGCGAATCTCCTTCTCGCGCAGCTCAGGGTCGGTCTGAGAACTCAACACATAGAGGATAAGTTCCTTGTCCTGGATATTGCTCTTCTCCACAAGCTGACGGAAGCCGTCCCAGTCCTCGGGAGTGAAGTTGGATGTCAGCTCGCCGAACTCTGTGATTTTGTCCTTCTTGAGCTGTCCCTCCACCAGGGCGGTGGTATTCTTCTCGCGCTTCTCGGCCAACGCCTTATTGAAGTCGTAAGTACCCTCGGGGGAAGCGAAAGAGCTGATGGAGATGTCGGCAATCTCACGCTTCGGGTCGGCGGCAGCCTCACGCAGCTTCTTGCCCAGGTCCACGTAAGCGGCGCCCTTTGTCTCGGAGCCGCGTATGTTGGCCTGATTGATGAGGAAATGGATGTCGGCGCTGTACTTCTCGTTGATTACCTTCTGGAAATTGTCGCGGGCAGTGGCGGGTGTCACTGTGGCGGCACTGGCAAGAGTGGAAGTGGCTACCACACCCTCGCCCACCTTTACGCGAGGCAGCACATAGCGCTTGCCGTTCTGGTCAACGGCAAAATCGAGGCAGAGGTCGCTCTTGGCCATCTCAGGGCTGTAAACCACGGAAACAGGTATATTGACCGTACCGCCGGTCTGATAATTCACGACCGTGCCGTTAGCACGCACATTCTCACCCTGAATGACATAAGGGGCGGAAGCAGTCTCACCGGTGGCATACACCAGTACGGGAGTCACCTTCACCTCGGCGTTCTTGACCATAAACTTAGCCGGGATATTACCGCTCACCACAGCGGGCACAGTCTGCCCCTGCACCTCAAGCGGAGCAGGATTGACCAAGAAAAAATCGCTCTTGAACTGAGAGAGCTTTTTGCTGCAAGACGACGCTCCCACCAAAATGGCAAGACCGGCCACAGCCACTGACAATTTTTTGTCCATATCAAATAGATTAAATGTTAATATTCTGTATATAAAACATTTACACAGGTGCGCACGCACACATGGCGCCACCACCCGCAAATTAGGCGATAAAGGTACACAAAAAAATCCGAAACGACAACTCCGACACCCGCAAAAAAAATCAACAGCGCCTGAAGACACCCCCAATCAAAATCTTAAAAAAATTATCCGAAAAAATATACCCGAAAATTTTGTCAATCAAAAAAAGAGCCGTAACTTTGCACCGCAAAACACAAGGGAGACCTTTCAAAGCCTGCAAAGGCCTAAGAGACCTGCTCCCGAAGCAGCATGACTCCGTAGCTCAGTTGGTAGAGCAAATGACTCTTAATCATTGGGTCGAGGGTTCGAGCCCCTCCGGGGTCACAAGACAAAACATCAAAATGCAGAAAACCTCCGAAATCAATTGGATTTCGGAGGTCTTTCGTTATCCCCAATCGACGCGTTTCAACGCAAAACATTGAGTACCGGTTATCATGCGCAAATTTTAAAATCTCAAAATGTTAAAAATCCAACCGAGTATAAATTAATTTTCAGGCGCATATTTGGGGTCTTGATTTTTTTAGTAACTTTGCATTCTATACGCGCTCGCGCTGACAAAGACCAATTATGTAAGAACCATTTTCCTATGCAATATATCACATGGCTTCCGTGTAGTCGCATAAAGGTTTGGTCGCCTGTCAGTACTACCCGGGAGTTCTTTTGATTCATATATGGCCAACAAATCAGACATAAAAGAGTTTCATCTTTTTGCTGGAATTGGTGGTGGCATTTATGGAGGCGAAATGCTGGGCCATAAATGTTGTGCGGGTGTTGAGATAGATTCTTACGCCAAATCAGTTCTTCTGCAACGTCAAAAGGACGGTTGGATGAATGAATTTCCGATTTTCGATGATATAACGGAAATTTCAGGTGCTGACTTTAGGGGTTCATTTGATATTTTATGCGGCGGATTCCCATGCCAGGCATTTAGCTATGCGGCTCATGGGAATAATATTAAGGAAAAGAACTTATGGCCTGCGATGCGTAAATTTGTGATAGAATCACAAGCCCCGATTGTTTTCGGAGAAAATGTTACAATCGTCGCGATTGACAAAGCTGTCGAAGATTTGACAGCATTAGGTTATCGTGTAGAACGCTGTCGTGTAGCCTGTCAAGACTTACATGCCGACCATAAACGTCCAAGATTTTGGTTTTTGGCCGTAAAGGATGATGAAGTTTTCAAAAAAGTAGCGGCACGTATTGTTTCGCTCCCCAGATTCAAGTCAGTTTTCTGGGCTGTGAATCCTCACGAGATTACATATCCTGTCCCTGTCCCTGTCCTTGCTCCTCAGAAAAGAGGAGTCGGAAATGCTCAGGCGCCTATCGCTGCGGCCACCGCGTTCAGAATACTCGTCAATCGCCACCTTGACCACAAATATACAGGGGTTAATCCCGACAAGGAAGAGATAGAGGCCGTATTCGAACCGCATGAGACATGGATTCAGGCTCAAAATCCCGGCGACCCAATCTTCGTACATACACCTACGACTATGGGTAACTATCATTATAAATCCATGATGAAACACCCGTCTTGCGCTAAATATGTACGAATTTTTGGAAAGCCGACTGCGCTTCATGCTGAATATCTGATGGGATTCCCGATTGGCGCATCGTCCCCGTTCCCCCTGTCAAAAGAAAATTTTAATCTTTGGCTTAACCAAATCTTTTAATAACGTTATCCGATGAATAAAGAGTTACAGCATATCTTCGGGTCTCTTACTTCCGAAAAGCACTATGTCCCAAATACTATTTCAGATATAGACAGCGGGCGCAGCGCGCTTAATGTGACAGCAGGCCAAAATGCAAATTGGACTTACGCCAATTTCTTCATTCTTGATTCCGATAGCCCGATAACAGGATATAGTATCAACGAGGGGCAATAAGTGGTCGCCTTTCGAGATGGGGAATGGGGGCTATGGGATTATAAGCAATCATTGGTCGCTAAAGGTCTTGATGAAATCGAGGATTTTGTAAAAAAGGTTTCAGATGCTGAACGACTAAGACTTAATTATCTTAGTGGAAATGAGAAAAAGCCTGTTTTATTTACTCCCACTATTCTTTATGGGCCTCCCGGTACTGGTAAGACTCATAGTCTCCAACATGATTATGTGGACAAATTCGATGCGAAGTCAGTTGAATTTTGCACATTCCACCAATCTTTTTCTTATGAGGATTTTGTGGAAGGTCTAAAACCGATTCTCGGAGACTCCGATAACGTTTCATATAATATCGAGAAAGGCGTTTTCTATAAGGCCTGCGAAAAAGCAGCGATACTCGCCGGGTATAATTCTTTGCAAGAAGCTGTCAAGGCACCCAAGGAGGAACGCAAACAAAAGTTCGGTATTGCCATTGCTGAACAAAAACTCGTTCTCCTTTGCATCGATGAAATCAATCGTGGAAATGTCGCATCAATCTTCGGAGATTTAATATCACTTATCGAGCCGAGCAAACGCCTTGGCGATAAGGAAGAACTTATACTTACGCTCCCTTATTCCAAGGAGCGATTCGGTGTACCGTCCAATCTTATGATTGTAGGCACCATGAATACCGCAGACCGCTCTATCCAGTTGCTTGACTCGGCTCTGCGCCGTCGCTTCCGTTTTGAGGAACTGCCGCCTGTTCTTGAAAAAATCAAGTACGAACCAGCCAAGAACGTCCTGCGTGCCATTAATAAACGTGTGCGTGCTGTCCTTAATAAGGATTCTCAGATAGGACACGCCTATTTTATTGATGTCAAGAACGATAGAGAGACTCTTGACGTAATAGCAAAAAAAGTAATTCCGTTGCTGGAAGAATACTTCTACAACGACATCGACAAAATCCGTTTTGTCCTTAACGACTATGGAGATAAAGTGAGATTCTATCTCGAAGACGCGGAAACCAAAGAAGCATACAAGCATTATACAGAGGTCACCGATATGGATTCCGAAGAAAAGAATTTCTTCTACCTCAATCCTGTCATTTCAGGAATTTCGGGCATATCGGAGGATTTGACCAAATACGGGAATTACACTGCTTCTGAGTTCCTGAATCAGATTATCGGCGAATGAAACAAAAAAATCCCATTGTAACTTATGAGTTCGGCAATCTATACATAGACGGCCAACTTCATAAGGAAGGCGATACCGCACTCCCGGAAATCGCCTTTAACAACTTATGGGATTTCATTCTTTCCAATAAAGCCGATGATGATTCCGACAATGTGATGTCGGTTCATTCTCGCGGAGGCCGCAGGTATATCCGCACCGGTCGTTATGTCGGCACTATCCAGACCCGCGATGGGCAAGTGCTTGAAATCTTGCCCAAGATTTACAAGGCTTCAGGGAATCAGGAAGAAGATAAAAACGTCTGTCGCAGGGTATTCCTCAATATGCTTCGCCATTTTCCCGACATCAAAAGCCGTTCTTTTCAGAACGTCTCGCTCCAGACACAGAAGAATTTCCCTATACTTGAAATCTATATTGCAAACTATGTGTCGGCGGTTGAAGAACTTTTGCTGGGCGGCTTGAAGCGTAGTTACAGAAACGTCGCGGAAAATCAACGATTCCTTAGAGGCAAACTTGACATATCGCGTCATATAACCGCCAATATCGCCGACAAGTCGCGGTTTGCAATTCGCTATAATAAATATATCGAAAATATACCGCACAACCGCATACTTGTTTCTACACTACAAAAACTGCAGCAAGATTCGCACAGCACAGCAACCCGTTCACGCATCTCTGCCATCCTCGGTCTGCTTACAGATATCCCGGCTTCGTCAAACATCGAAGCAGACCTCAAAGCGGCTCTGGCGAAGAATAGGTTATATTCTTCATACGCGCTTTTGATGCAATGGAGTTTGCAGTTCCTTATCAACAAAGGCTTTACAAACTTCTCGGGTAATTGCGTCAATCAATCTTTGCTTTTTCAGGCAGAACGGTTGTTTGAAAACTTCATAGCATTTCTTTTCAAGAAATACGCCGCCACTTATCGCCGTTCCGCTCTTGGTGTATCGGCTCAAAACTCGCGCTACTATCTTGTCGACCGTCATAATGGGAGCGGTATGTTTCGCCTACGTCCCGACATCGTAATCGAAACCGATAAGGATAGTTCGCGCTATGAGTGCATTATAATCGATACGAAATGGAAAGCGATTGATTCGCAGAGTCCCAACCGTAACTATCTTATAGATATGAAGGACATGTATCAGTTATATGCTTACGGAAAAAAATATATGCACGGAGAAACCCCTCGTGCCGGACACGAGGTTGTCCCGAAACTTGTTCTATTATATCCATATTCCGAGAAATTCACTGAGAGACTCCCGGAGTTTGTCTATGAAAATATTCTCGAAAAATACGGGCTCAGACTTATGGTCGTTCCTTTTGATTTGACCGTCCCTAAGAAATATGAAAAGCAAATCCATGACATCATAGACAGTCTTAACATTGCTGCCTACACCAATAACAATTAACCTTTCTTGTAGCAATTCACCTTTTTTGCGGCACTTTAATCATGACCGACTTTGACTAACAAAAACAATCTTAATCCAAAGCCGATTTAAAGTGACGCCCGTGGTGCGGGACGGGAACGGAATTCGGAATCCCTTAACTTTGCAAACGCCCGGAGATATTTCCGTATCGAAGATACCATCTCCTGCGACTCCTGCAGTATGTTTACGTATACATACAGGACTGTCAGCGAAGCCGCATCTCCGTCGCGCATGTGGTCCTGCACACGATGATAGGCGTCGGAAACGGTATCCTTGATTTCTTCGCAATGCCTGCGTAAGAGAGAGACGGCAACCATGTCACCTGTCTTCATCACTTCGAGCGTGTCATTGAAAAGAGTCACGATTCGAGAACAGAGCAATTCATATTCGTCTCTATAGCGTGGAGGAAGCGGAAGGAAATTGTTTTCCACGTGTTCTTTGCAGACTTCGTCAATACGCCTCAGATTATAGAGAACGGACATACAGAGGTTATTGCTGAGATAAAACCATGTCGTCTTTTCTATAGCTGTTTCATGAGGTACGAGACGCAGGCACAGGGTTTCCTTTCTCCGGGCACTCTTGAGAATGTTTTTCCGCCGGGCAAGAGCGGATTCCGCCTTCCCGAGGACTCCGGCGTTTTCATTTATGAAGGCATCGGTGACAATGCGGTAGCTTTCAGCAGCATACTTGATGAATTTCTGTTGCTGTTCGGAAATATACATCATCAGGAGAGGCCAGATTTTACTCCTGTCCTCAGTCGATATTATCGTGTTGAACATGACATCGCCATCTTCGACATCCTTTCTGTTCTTGAATCGGCGGTTACTGTGTATAAGAAGCGCAATCGTCAGAACCGCAAGGGCGAACATCGCCCAATGACCGCCGTAGTACATCATAAGGACTATCACGCCGGCTCCGATAAAGGCGGCTCCGGCCGTTATAAACCACCCTCCGATTACAGAAATGACGCCTGTGATACGGAATACGGCACTTTCGCGTCCCCAGGCACGGTCCGCGAGAGATGTGCCCATGGCAACCATGAAGGTGACGAATGTCGTCGAAAGAGGCAGTTTCATAGAGGTTCCCAGAGCTATCAGAGCGCCGGCCAGCACAAGATTCACGGACCCGCGTATGAGGTCGAATGCGGCTCCGGACTCAAGAACGGAATCCTCCTGATTGAAACGCCGGCCAAACCATCTGCGCACAGAGGACGGAGTGACACGGCGTATCCAGCCAATCACATTAAGGGTCCAGCGGACAAGCCGGCGCGCTATCCGCGAAGACCCGAACATCTCGTCTCCTCCATGCTGAGAGCCGAGACCGATTTCCGTTTTTGTGACATTGCGGGCTTTTGATGACGTCGTAAGAGAGACAACCATTATCACGCCGGCACCGATAAGAAAATAAATCGGCGTATCGGCGGGACCGTTGAGCGAGCCCATCAGGAACCCGCGGGCATCTCCTCCTCCGTGGGCGACATAGTCCTGATATGAGGCAAGACCGCTCAAAGGGACACCGATAAAGTTGACAAGGTCATTTCCGGCAAAAGCCATGGCAAGAGAGAAAGTCCCCAAAAGCACCACCACTTTCAGCACATCGACCTTCAACCAATGCAGAATCTGCATCGACACAGCGGAACCGGAAAAGCAGCACAGCAGTATGAGCAGAGTATGGTCTTTTATCCACGCCTTTACATCAGGCGTCATAAAAGCGAGGTCTTTGGCTCCCTTCAGGAGGAGGAAATAGACAATGGCGGTTACGCAGATACCACCGTAAATTCCGATTTTCCATTTAAGTCTACTCCTATATTCAAATGAAAAGATTGTCCTTGAAAGAAACTGCACCACTGTTCCGAAGACAAAAGCAATCGCCACCGATAGGAAAATGCCGAGAATCACGGACAAAGCCTTCTCCGTGTTTAGCAAATCGTCAAGTCCGAGATTTATGCCGTCCGCCATCTTGATAAGGGCGACGACAAATGTGGCTCCCAATAATTCAAATACCATGGAAACCGTGGTGGAGGTAGGCATACCCAATGAATTGAAAACATCGAGTAGTATGATGTCCGTCACCATCACGGCCATGAAAATACATATCAGGTCATAGAACGAGAAATGCTCAGGCCTGAAAATGCCGTGCCGCGCGATATCCATCATCCCGTTGCTCATGGCGGCTCCGATAAAGACGCCGATGGATGCCACGATTAGAATTCTTCTGAAAGAGGCGGCCTTGGAGCCTATGGCCGAATTGAGAAAATTTACCGCATCATTGCTGACTCCCACCGAAAGGTCGAACACCGCCAGTAAGAAGAGGAAAACAATGACGCAAAGAAACAGAATGTCCATTTTTCCGTAGTGTTATTTGTCGGTTTATTTCTACGGCAAAGTTCATCCAATTTCATTTCATAATTATTTCAAAATCCTTAAGGTTTTATTACGTCTTCAAAGGAAACGTCATTGTAAAAGAAAGCCCTCCTGTGGGAAGGTTCTCCACACTTACCGCTCCTCCGTGTAAAAGCATTACATTCTTGACAATGGACAATCCGAGACCTGTGCCGCCCATTGCGCGGGAGCGACCCTTGTCTACACGATAGAATCTCTCGAACAGGTGTTCAATATGCTCCTCGGCGACTCCACATCCGTCGTCACTGAATGTCATGACCGCTTTTTCATCAGTGAGTGTCTCGACTCTCAAAGCGATGCGGGTGCCGCCGCTGTAAGAAAGGGCATTGTTGACAAGGTTATAAAAAACAGACTCCAGGAACTGAGCGTTGCCGCTGATGACGATATCGGAAACAATCTGATTATCGATAACCATTCCCCTTTCATCGGCCGACAGTTCACAATCAGCCACGACATCTGAGACAATATCCCTCAGATTCACAGGTTCCATCGGAATCAGATTGCCGCCGTCATCCATACGGGTCAGAAGAGAGACATCCGAGAGCAGTCGCCTGAGGCGGTCGGTATTGGCGAGACATCTTTCAATAAATTCCCTGCGCTTATCGTCATTCATGGTCCCGTGGGCAAGCATAGTCTCCAGACATACATGAATTGAAGCGACAGGTGTCTTTAACTCATGATTTATGTTATTGGTGAGGCGTTTTTTTATCCTTTCCTTTTCCTGCTGCTGGTGCATTGCCATTGAATGTTGTCTGTCGCGGTCTGCGATGGCCTGTTGGAGCCGGGCATAAATCCGGACTATGTTATTTGAGATTTCCCCCAGTTCATCATGGGGGAAAGGAGCCGTATCGGATATCGTCTCACCGTTCTCCACACTCTCCGCGAAGTCCTTCAGCCTGACTATATGCTGTCCGACACGCCGTGTGGCGAAGAATCCTATGACGCAGAAAAGCAAGGCTATCCCACCCATGAACCAAAGGAAATGATAATCCGCCTCAAGCAACTGGCTTAGGGAAACAGTGTATGGAACGGCGGAGCGTACAATCATTCCGTCGCCAACACTTGTGGCAGAATAAAAATAGTTGACGTCCGTACTCTCGCTATGACGCCGCAACGTATAGCCCTCCCCGTATTTTCGGGCTTCGGCCACCTCTTGGCGGCTAAAATGGTTCCCTGTCGGAAGATGGTCAAGAGAGTTGTCGTAGACGGCTTTGCCCTCGGAATCGATTATGGTTACCCTGACATCCGTCTTCGGCAGGAGGTTTTTGAAATGTATGGAATCCACATCGGAACCTCCTGCCAGTTCATTCCCTATATACCTGTTTATCAGTTGTAGCTGAGAATTCAATTCTGCGGCCTTGAACTCCTTTTCCCGCTGATATTGGAAATATATGAGACACGCCACCAGCAACAGCGAATATCCCAAAAGCCACAGGAACAGCCTACGGGTATATGAAATCTTACTCCATAAACCCATAACCGTATCCTGAACGAGATTTGAGATGTTTCCCGTATCTGCCGATTTTCTGGCGTATGCGTGTCACATTCACGTCCACGACACGGTCAAGCACCACGACCTCTTCGGGCCATATTTCCTTCAGTATTTCCTCCCGTGTGAAAATCCTGCCTATATTACGGACCAATTTCAGCAGAATCTCAAATTCTTTTTTTGGCAATTTCACCTCCTCCCCGTCAACGAGACACACCTTTTTCGAGGGCATGATATGCAATCCCTGAAAAGATACGGCTTCTTCAGAATACCGTGTGGAGTTTGCCGAAGGTCTCGCACGTCTCAATACCGTTTTCACTCTCGCCAGTACGTTTCGGAGGGAATAAGGCTTCATTATATAATCGTCCGCTCCGAGCTCAAGACCGGAAACCATATCGTCTTCCGTATCTTTCGCCGTACAGAATATAATAGGGATTGCGGCGGTGGCCGGATTCGCTTTCAGGATTTTTGCAAGCTGGATGCCCGAGATTTCTCCCATCATTATGTCAAGAAGCAGAAGGTCATATCCTGACATATCCATCGCAAGAACCTGCTCGGCGCTATTCGCGGTATCGACCCGGTAGCCTTCCGCTTCAAGATTGAATCGCAACGCCTCGCACAGTGTTTCCTCATCATCGACAATCAAAATCCTGTCATTCATGTCCATGTCGTTTTAGCATCTGCAAAGTTAGCAAGAATGACAGACATAATGGCGGTCAAATCAAAAGTTTAATGAAATCTTAACAAAGACGGATGTTTAACAGAAACTCAACAATTCCGATATAATCATGCAATAAAACCACCATAACTTTGCCTCCGAAAAAAGGAAACAAGTATGACATTGAACCAAAAGATTACCATTTCATTTCTGTCTCTTGCCATGACATCCATTTCGCTTCAGGCCGGAGTAGTGAGAGGTATCGTTTTCGACAAGACGACCAAAGAAGCACTCATCGGAGCTACTGTCAGGGTTAAGTCAATCCAGACAGGTACGTTGACCGACACAGACGGACATTTCTCCCTGAATCTCAAAGAAGGGAATCACAGCATTGCCGTAAGTTGCATCGGATATGCCGATACAACCGTCGTCGCATACACAGGAGTACATGAGGACGATATTTTTCTTGACATTCCATTGGAGCCGGATGCGACAACTTTGTCTGAAGTAACAGTGACCGCTACGGCAAGGAAAGACACAGAGGCCGCCATGATGGAGGAGGAACGTCAGAGCGATGTGGTGCAGAGTGGCGTCTCCGCCCAGCATATAGCCAAGACTCAGGACAAGGACGCTTCGGAAGTAATCAGACGAGTTCCGGGTATTTCGATAATCGACGACAGGTTCGTGATGGTGCGTGGTCTCTCACAACGATATAACAATGTATGGCTCAACGGAAGCGCGGTGCCGAGTTCGGAAGCGGATTCGCGTGCGTTTTCATTCGACATAATACCAAGCTCGCAGCTTGACAACATCATTATAGTGAAAAGTCCGGCTCCGGAATATCCGTCAGACTTCACCGGAGGATTCGTAATGGTCAAGACCAAGTATCAGCCCGCACATTCAGGTTTTGATATTTCTTCGGGTACATCGGCAAATGACATGACACATTTCCGCGATTTCAAGTATTATAAAGGAGGCGGACGGTATTTCAACGGACGGTTTGACTCTCCGTTAGCAACATATCCGGGCTATTCCTACAGGATAGATGTACTCGGCAATGAGTTCAATAACGACTGGAAAACCTATACACGCAAGCCAGTAGGCGACCTTAAACTCAACGCGAGCTACAACGACATCTGGCGTTTAGGGGCGGCAGGCACACTCGGTCTTTTGAGCAGTCTCAATTTCTCGGATTCCTACCGGACAATGACGGATATGGAAAATTCACTGTACGGACCATACGATGTCACGAAGGACTTGGCCGTATATCTCAGAAAGGCGACCGACAACCAATATACCCGCGATACAAAAATAGGCGGTATGCTCAATCTCTCGTTTCTTCCAGAAAACGACAACCACCGATATGAATGGAAGAGCATCTATAACCGCATCGTCAAGAACCGATATTCCGACAGAACCGGATTCAATGCCCAGCCTGACAATATCAAGGAGATGGAATATTACTACTCAACCAGGAACACCCTGAACACTCAGATTACAGGCCGGCATGATTTCTCCACGACCTCCCTATGGGACTGGAGCGCGGGATATGCCTATTCGGACAGGGATATGCCGGACCGCCGTCTGATACAACTGACAGACCGCACCGACAAACGTATGGGAATCTACCGCATAAACCGCGAGTTTACCCGTTTACGCGAACATACAGCCTCTCTTAACACCAATTATCGTCAGGAAATAGCTCTCGGCCCGTTAAAGCCGATTGTAAAAGCCGGATTATATGCCGAATACAGGGGGCGTACATACGATGTCCGCGAGTTTCAATACGGCTGGCAACCGGACAACAATCTGCCCTCCGGTTTTGAGTTCTCAGACGATATTCCATGCGATGTCCTTATCCCCGGAAACTTCGGCCCTGACAAACTGTATATCTATGAGAATGTAAATTTCCTGAACAGCTATAAAGCAGGCAGCCGACAGCTTTCAGGATATGTCGGCGTCAATATCCCTTGGAAAGCGCTTATGGTTTATGGAGGTGTGAGATATGAATATGTTGACCAGCTTCTACGCATGAATACGCGTCAATCGGAACCCAGCCTTCAGGACACCCACTATTACTACAAGGACCTCTTTCCGTCTGTCAATCTGAATTACAGATTCAGCGATTCACATCAGCTGAGAGCGGCATACGGGCGTACCATCAATCGCCCTGAGTTCCGGGAGCTTGCGCCGAGTGTCTATTACGACTTTGACCTCGGCAGCAGCGTCATGGGCAACTATGACCTTAAGGCGGCATACATCCGGAATCTCGACATCCGCTATGAGTGGTACCCATCCAAAGCAGAGATAGTTTCGGTAGCGTTCTTCTACAAAAAATTCAAGAACCCCATAGAATGGACATATACCGTTGCCGGAGGCACTGACCTCGTTTATTCCTACATCAACGCCAAAGGAGCTGACAACTACGGTATTGAGATTGACATACGCAAGAACTTGGGATTCATCGGTCTGGAGGACTTCAGCCTGTCGTTCAACGGCTCGTTCATCAAGAGCGAGGTTACATTCGATGGGGGCAACAATATCGACAGGCCCATGCAGGGACAATCCCCTTACCTGATAAACACCGGCTTGTTCTATAACCGCAGCGGATGGTCCGGGGCTATTCTCTACAACCGGATAGGCAAACGCATCGTAGGAGTCGGCAACAAATACGGCACAGGTACCGACGGCTCGTCAAAGAACATACCTAACTCATACGAGATGCCACGCGACTCACTCGATTTGTCGGTCGGCAAGCAATTCGGGCATTGGGAGTTGAAAGCCTCAGTGCGCGATATTCTTGCCGAGCGATACCTTTTCAAGCAGATAGAGGACATTACAGTCTCCGACAAAACAAAACATATTGAAGAAGTGACCCGAAGCTATAAGCCGGGACGCAATTACAATTTTTCGATAGCATACAATTTCTAAACCGTCATAACATGACAATTATCAAACAAATTCCTTAATTTATGTACAAGACAAACAAACATTCCGGCCGTCGATTCCTGACGGCAGCTGCTTGTGTCCTTAGCCTTATGGCTGCGAGCTGCACCTCCAACGAGGAGGAACCCAAACCTCAGGAAAGCAATCCTGAAGTAACGTACAAGGGCAATGTCGCATACAGCGAGGGCCTTGTATTCAACGGCAACGAATTGGGCAACGGCACCCAGAACTTCCACTTTACCGGAGACGTGACCCTCCCCAAAGGCACATATCTTCTCAAAGGATGGGTATATGTGGATGAAGGCGCGACACTCCGTATCCCGGCAGGAACAGTAATCAAGGGCGAGAAAAAGACGATGGCCGCTCTCATAATCGAACCCGGCGGCTACTGCGAGATGAAGGGCACGGCACAGGAACCTATCGTGATGACTTCAGCACAGGCACCCGGCCAGCGGCGTCCGGGCGACTGGGGCGGACTCATAATCTGCGGCAAGGGTCTGAACAATCAGGGCACACAGCAGATTGAAGGAGGTCCGACCACCATCCACGGAGGTAATGTCAAAGCCGACAGCTCCGGCATATACAGCTACATCCGAGTTGAGTTCGCCGGTTATCCTTTCGACACCGACAAGGAAATCAACGGCGTCACTTTCGGTTCCGTCGGCAGCGGCACTCAGATCGACCACATTCAGGTATCATATTCCAACGACGACTCATTCGAGTGGTTCGGAGGTTCGGCCAACTGTTCATATCTCATCTCCTATAAAGGCTGGGACGATGATTTCGATACCGACAACGGTTTTGACGGCGAGGTCAGGTATTGCCTCGCTGTCCGCGACCCTCGCATTGCCGACACATCCCAGTCAAACGGATTCGAGAGCGACAACAATGCAAGCGGCGCCGAGACAACACCCTTCACTTCGGCCAAATTCCGCAACATAACACTTATTGGTCCCATGACCGCTAAAAATACCGGCTTCTCCAACACGTCCGATTATATCACTGCCGGGAATCTGTTCCCCGACAATGGCTCCAAACTCGGCAAGTTTCAGGCTGCGGTCCAAATCAGAAGAAGCAGCAAACTCAATATCTCGAATCTTCTTGCCATCGGTTTTCCTGTCGGCCTGATAGTCGATGGCGAAAAAGGGCAGACAGTATCCTATGCCAAAGCCGGTGAGTTCAAACTTGAAAACTGCATCTTCGCCGGTATGGGGGTCATCGGTACAGACAAGAACAAAGAATATGAGGATTATTTCTTCGATTATGGCTCCAAGACAGAAGATAGAACCACGGTATCATTCTCACATTCATTTTTCCTTGCCGGACTCGGCAACCGGGCAATCGAGGGAAATATGTCAGGTCTGTCTGACCCTGCAGATACAGGACAAAACTATTGCCCGACAACTACAATAGGAGATGGCAAAGGTGGTTTTATAGGAGCTTTCCGTGATGCGTCAGACAATTGGATGCGCGGGTGGACCAACTTCGACCCCCAGAACACCGTATACTGATGACTTCAGCCCTATTATTACAATACAGGATGGTCAGGTTGAGCCTGACCACCCTGTATTTATTAGAATTGAATAACCTGTTACTTTTTTGTAAATATCATTTTGCTATGCCCCGCTTCAAGCGTCATGGTGTTGCCCGTTATTCTCACGTCATCGAATTTACGCATTTTCTGTATTCTTCCGGTGAGCATGGGTCTGAGGACCTCCGCTATATTGCCTGCCACCCGTCCCTTGATTGTGTCAAGAGAATCCAAAGGAGCGTCTGTCAACCTCGCGTAACTGAGCGTCAAAGAAGCGGTATCGACATTCACTACTGTCTTAGAGGGGTCAAGATTGACGATGACTTCATCACCGTCTTTCACTGTCCATGTACCCGAAGCGGTGAGATTCCCGTTGACGGTTGCCTTGACGGGGGTCGTGATTGTCATAGAGTCCACACCTTTTGTAACGGTATAATCGGCAGAGATATCGATGATGCCGCCATTTGTGCCGTCGGTCCTTACAAAAGTAAATGTGGGAGTGCAGGTCAATTCCCCGTCATCGTGCCTGTTTGCGTTGCCCCGGTCACCCTCTCTTTGACTGTCTCCTTTGTCCGGTTTGTGTCTTTCATCCTTGTCGGGCTTGCCCTTATCGCCGTTCATCATCTCTGCCGATTGTCCTTTCCAGGTACCTACAAGTTCTCCGGCAAGTTTGGCGTCACCTCCATCGCAGGATGCGAGGCCCATCACAGCGGACAATGCCGCTGCCATCAATAAGCTGATTTTCATAATTTTAATTTAAAAGTTCATTTTAGTTGACATTACAACATACGCGGCAGAGCACAGGTTCAACATAAAGCCATAAAAAAACATACGTTTAACAAACATTCAAGAACCTGTGACCGCATACATTCGGAATATCCATAAAATCAAAAAAACAGGGTCTAAAAATGTTTGCATGATATTGGGAAAGGTAAAAGAAATTTTGCTAACTTTGCGCAATTTATGAATGATGAGTCTGCTTTTAACATACATGGGTCCACGCAGCCTCCGACCGGCTCCGACCGGGATATAGAGAAGGCTTTGCGGCCGTTGGCTTTCAATGACTTCGCGGGACAGGGCAAAATTATCGACAACCTGCGGGTGTTCGTGCAGGCGGCACGTATGCGCGGCGAGTCACTGGACCACACGCTGCTCCACGGTCCTCCGGGCCTGGGCAAAACCACGCTTTCCAACATTGTGGCCAACGAGCTGGGCGTGGGTTTCAAGACCACTTCGGGTCCGGTATTGGACAAGCCGGGAGACCTGGCGGGCATTCTCATGAGCCTGGAGCCCAACGATGTCCTTTTCATAGACGAGATACACCGCCTGCATCCCATAGTGGAGGAGTATCTCTACTCGGCCATGGAGGACTATCGCATAGACATATTGCTGGACAAGGGTCCGGGGGCCAAGAGCGTACAGCTCACCCTGAACCCGTTCACCCTTGTGGGAGCCACTACGCGCAGCGGTCTGCTCACAGCCCCGTTGCGCGCCCGTTTCGGCATCAACTGCCACCTGGAGTATTACGACCACACTGTGCTTCAGGGCATAATCCTGCGCTCGGCGCGTCTGCTGGGCATAGGATGTGACGGGGATGCGGCCACAGAGATAGCCTTGCGCAGCCGAGGTACCCCGCGAGTGGCCAATGCGTTGCTGCGACGTGTGCGGGACTTCGCTATGGTGAAGGGGTCCGGCAGCATAGACCTGAACATCGCCCACGTGGCCCTGGAGGCGCTGAACATAGACAAGTATGGTCTGGACGAGATAGACAACAAGATACTGCTGACAATCATAGACAAGTTCGGCGGTGGCCCTGTGGGCCTCTCCACCATCGCCACGGCCCTGGGCGAGGACCCGGGCACGCTGGAAGAGGTGTACGAGCCGTTCCTGATAAAGGAGGGCTTCATAAAGCGCACGCCTCGCGGCCGAGAAGTCACTGCCCTGGCATATACCCATCTGGGACGTCTGCGGAGTCCCGAACAGAGTCGCCTCTTCGACAGTTAACATAAATATAAGAGCTTATACGACATGAAATTCTTGCATCTCACATCCCTGGCCCTGGCCCTTATGTGCGGCCCCGGCAGCATATATGCCTCCGGTCCGGTAACGGGCGTGCGCACCGAGCCGGTATGCGACAGAGGCATGGCGTCAGACTCCGACTGCGCAAGCCGCGTGATGATAAGCACCGCCGCCGGCACCCTGGAGATAACCCCTCTGACGGAGGACATATTCAAAGTAACCGTGATTCCCTTGGGGGAGAAAGTTCCTGTTCCCGTAAGCCAGAGTGCCGTCCTGTCTCCTTCACTGCCGGCCCGCGCCCTGAAGATGGATGCCGATGCCAAAGGCATCACCCTGACCACCGCCACTACCAGGGTGTCGGTGAACCGGGCCACCGGCCTGGTAAGTTTCTACGACTCCGAAGGCAACCTGCTCCTGAGCGAAAAAGGGGGTGTGGACAATACCAATCCCAAGGACCGCCGCATCAGCTTCAGCTACCCGCAGGGAGGGGAGATGTTCTACGGTGGCGGCGAGCGCGGCCACTCACTGAAAATAAACGGGGACACGCTGGTGATGTACAACCGTCAGAATTACGGCTACACCGGCTCGGACCCGCGCATCAGCCAGATGGGCATCACCGTACCCTGGTTCACCAGCTCGCGCGGCTACGGCGTGCTGTTCGACGACTATACCAAGAGCGAGCTGCGTATGGGCGACCCCATCGAATATGTGGCGCCGCAGGCCATAGGCCCCATTTCCTATTACTTCGTGAACGGCGGGGGCACGCTGGCCGGCACAGCCCGCCGGTACGCGGAGCTGACCGGGCGTCAGGAACTGCCCCCCTTCTGGGCTTTGGGATACATCACTTCCAAATACGGATACCATGACCAGAAGGAGACCCTCGGCGTGATAGACACGCTGAAGAGCCGTGGCTATCCCGTGGACGGCATTGTGCTGGACCTCTACTGGTATGGGACGGAGACCGACATGGGACGCCTGGACTGGGACAGGAAGAAATGGCCGGAGCCGCGCAAGATGCTCTCCACCCTCAAGGACGAGGGCGTCAACCTGGTGGCCATAACCCAGCCTTATATAAACAAGAAGGGCGCGATAGACAATTATAACTATCTGGTGGAGCACGGCATGACAGTGCGCGATGCCGATGGCAACAACCACGATGTGACGACATGGGTGGGGGATGCCGGTATGTTCGATGTGAGCAACCCGCAGACCCGCCAATGGTACTGGAACCGCTACAAAGAGCTTACCGACGACGGCATAAGCGGCTGGGGGGGAGACCTGGGCGAACCGGAGGTACATCCGTCCACAATAAGGCACTACAACGGCCAGACAGCCGAACAGTACCACAATGTGTACGGCAATGAGTGGTGCCGCATAATCTACGACGGCTTCAAGGAGGTATATCCGGAACGACGGCTGCTTCTGCTTATGCGCGGCGGCACCGCCGGTCTGCAGCGCTACAACGTGTTCCCCTGGACCACCGATGTATCCCGTACCTGGGGCGGATTGGAGCCGCAGGTGAAGCTGATGCTGAACTCCGGCCTCTCAGGCCTGGGCTACATGAGCAGCGACATAGGCGGATTTGCCGTAGACCCGGAGCGTCCCATGGACTCCGAGCTGTATGTGCGCTGGCTCCAGATGGGTACCTTCACCCCTATGCTGCGTACCCATGCCCAGCTGAAACCCGAGCCTTACAACTTCCCCGACGTGGAGCCCATAAGCAAGCGTTACATCAAGATGCGCTACGAGTGGTTGCCTTATAACTACACGCTGGCCTACGAGAATGCCGCCAAAGGCTGGCCCCTGGCGCGTCCGTTGGACTTCCACGGCGACAACCCGGGCGAGAAGTACGCCTCCATAGATGACGAATACCTGTGGGGCGACAATGTGCTGGTGGCCCCGGTAATGAAAAAGGGCGCCCGTTCCCGCAAGGTGGTGTTCCCCGCAGGCGAATGGGTAGACTACAACAACACCGCTCTCACATATCGGGGAGGCACGACAGCCACTGTAAAGGCTCCGCTGGAGCAGATGCCTCTGTTCGTGCGCAAAGGAGCGTTCATACCGCAGTACACATTACCCCTGGAGAATGTGGGCCAATACGACCCTGCGCATCTGACCGTGCAGTACTACCCGTCGGCCAAACCGAGCACGTATGTGCTATATGACGACGACCGCACCAGTCCCACCGCGCTCAATGACGGCAACTATATGCTCACCACATTCAAGGGCCAGAGCGATGCCTCCGGCACAGTGATAAGCATAGACTGCAACAAGAACCCGAACCTTATAGACTGGATGCCCTCTACCCGCAACATCACGTTAAGCATAGAGTGTCAGAACCGTACCCCGCGCTCAGTGACGGTGGAGAGCGACGGAGAGACACTCAGCCCGGACCGCAAGTCCTGGAAGTACAACCCGCGCAAACGCACCCTCTCCGTCACCGTTCCGTTCAGCGGCAAGCCGCTGACCCTCACAGTAAAATAGCCACTTATACCTGAAAGATATGGGAAAAAACAAGTTGCGAAAATTCGCAGAGATGGAACACTTCGGCTGTGTGCTGCAATACCCCTTCGCACGTCTGCGGCAAGAGGGTTTCCCGCTGCGTGGCCGGTGGGGCGACGACTTCTTCGGTGACGACCATCCCATAGTGCTGGAGTTAGGCTGCGGCAAAGGGGAGTACACAGTAGGACTCGCCAGGCGTTTTCCGGATAAGAACTTCATCGGCATAGACATCAAAGGGGCACGCATCTACACGGGCGCGCGACAGGTGGAGACCGAAGGGATAAATAACGCCGCCTTCCTGCGTGCCGGCATAGAGGACCTGGAGGCTTTCTTCGCCCCCGGGGAGGTGAGTGAAATATGGGTCACCTTCCCGGACCCGCAGATGCAGCATGCCCGCCGCAGGCTCACCGCCGCCCGTTTCCTGAACTCCTACTCCCGGGTACTCAAGCCCGGAGGAAGCATCCACCTGAAGACGGACTCACCGTTCCTCCACACCTTCACCCGAAGGCTGACAGCCCACAATTCCCTGCCCGTACATTTTGACACGGCAGACCTTTACGGGGCCGATGCCGGACGGGAAACGCCGGAATATGTGCGCGACATACACACCTTCTACGAACAGCAGTGGCTTGGACGCGGCAAGCAAATCAAGTTCCTGAGCTTCAGCCTTATCCCCGGCAGAGAGGTGGAAAACCCTGCGGAGGAGGACATAGAGCGCGACGACTATCACGCCTATCCAAGAGGCCTGGCGCGGGACCCCGGACTCAAGACAACCTGACAACAACAACAAAACAATATATCCGAAATGGCATTATATCCCTCACTCATAACAGACGTATTGCGCACGGTGCGCTATCCCGGCAACGGCAAGAATCTTGTGGAGGCCGGAATGGTGGAAGACGACATCCGTATCGACGGAAAGAAAGTGAGCTTCTCGCTCATCTTCGACAAGCCCACGGACCCCTTCATCAAGTCGGTGGTACGCTCGGCTGAAGCCGCATTGGAACACGCCCTGCCCGGCGAGATAGAGATAAAAGGCAACATAGCCGTGAAGACACGCAAACAATTGCCCCCGAAAGAGGCTCCTCTGCTGCCCGGCGTCAAGAACATTATCGGCGTCAGCTCCGGCAAAGGAGGCGTAGGCAAGAGTACCATTGCGGCCAACCTGGCCGTGGCTCTCGCGGCCAAAGGCTATAAAGTAGGACTCCTTGACGCCGACCTGTTCGGTCCCTCGGTTCCCAAAATGTTCGGCGTGGAGGGGGAGCAGATTTACATAGAGCGGGTAGGGGAGCGCGACCTCATTGTCCCGGTAGAGAAATTCGGGGTCAAGATGCTCTCCATAGGCTTTATGGTCAGCCCTGACAAACCGGTGCTTTGGCGCGGCTCCATGGCTTCCAATGCCCTTCGCCAGCTCATAGCCGACGCCAACTGGGGAGACCTGGACTACTTCGTAATCGATATGCCACCCGGCACCTCAGACATCCATCTGACTCTGGTGCAGACCCTGGCCATAGACGGAGTGGTGGTGGTAAGCACACCCCAGGAGGTGGCTCTGGCCGATGCCCGCAAGGGAATAGCCATGTTCCGCGACGATAAGGTCAACGTGCCAGTGCTCGGCATAGTCGAGAACATGGCCTGGTTCACCCCCGAGCCTCATCCCGATGAGAAATACTACATCTTCGGCAACGGAGGCGCGGCACGTCTGGCCGAAGAGATGAATGTGCCTCTTCTGGCACAGATACCCCTCGTGGCCAACGTATGCGAGAGGGCTGACAGCGGTATCCCGGCGGCGTTGCCGGACCCCTCCGTGCCCGAGGGTCCTCGCGCCGAAGCCTTCGTGGAGATGGCCGATGCCGTAGACGACGCCGTGGCTCGCCGTAACGCCGAGCTGCCCCCCACGCACAAGGTGGAGATTCACTGACACCTGACCGCCAACCAGCCTCCCCTACCATGTCAAAGCATATAAAAATCTACTGTGTGAACACCTCCGAATATCTGAGAATAGACGGAGGCGACACCCTTTCCGACATCCTTGTCCGCATAAGAGAGCAAATCCCCTTCAGCCCGATATGCGCCAGGGTAAACAACCGCACCGAGGCCATGTCCTTCCAGGTGTTCATGCCCAAACAGATAGAATTTCTGCCTCCCGGGCATCCCTCATCCCGCAGGGTATATGTACGCTCGCTCTGCTTTATGCTCTACAAAGCCGTCAGCAATGTGTGCCCTGAGGCCGCGCTGCGTATAGAACACTCCGTGAGCCGGGGCTACTACTGCCGTCTGCATCCTCATGACAGTCCGGAACAGACCCTCTCGCCTGACGTCACGGCCATAAAGGAGGAGATGCTGAGACTGGTGGAGCGCCGGCTTCCCATAGAGCGCCACGAGCGCCTTACAAAGGATGTGGTGGAGCTGTTCCGTGTACAACGTCTGGACTCCAAGGTGCAGCTCCTGGAGACCACCCACGAGCTCTACACCACCTATTACACCTTAGACACTCTGGCGGACTCCTATTACGGTCCCCTCGCGCCAAATACCTCGGTCCTGAAAGTGTTCGACCTCATTCCATACGCCGAGGGTATGCTCCTGCTGCCTCCCGGCCGGGATGTGCAGGAACCGGCCACGCCGACAGAGCAGAAGAAAATGCTCGCCGCCTTCACCGACTACCAGCGGTTCAACCATGTGATAGGGGTAGGCAACGTAGGACAACTCAACGAGGCCATAGCCCAGAACCGCAGCAATATGCTAATCAATCTGGCCGAGACACTGCATGCCAACGAACTTTCTCTGATAGCCAAGCGGATAGTGAACAGCCGGGCCAAGGTAGTGCTCCTGGCCGGCCCTTCCTCCTCCGGCAAGACCACCACCTGCAAGCGACTGTCCATCCATCTGATGGCCAACCTGATGAAGCCCAAGATGATTTCCCTGGACGACTATTTCGTGAACCGTGACGTCACCCCTCTGGACCCCGTGACCGGAGGATATGACTTCGAGAGTCTCTACGCTCTGGACCTTCCTCTGCTCAACAGGCAGCTGAACGCTTTGTTAGCCGGCGAGGAGGTGAACCTGCCCACATACAGCTTTGAACTCGGCGCCCGCATAGAGAAAAAGCGCCCCATGCGTCTGGACAAAGACGATGTGCTGCTCATAGAAGGTATACACGGACTCAATCCCGGCCTCACTCCAGATGTGCCCGAGGAGAATATATTCAAGGTTTATGTCTCGGCCCTCACCACACTGGCCATCGATGACCACAACTGGATTCCCACCACCGACACACGTCTGCTCCGCCGCCTGGTGCGCGACCACAAGTATCGCCACACCAGCGCTCTTGACACGCTTAAGCGGTGGGCCTCCGTGCGACGGGGCGAGGAGATGTGGATTTTCCCTTTCCAGGAGAACGCCGACGCTACCTTCAATTCGTCGCTGCTGTTTGAGCCGGCGGTACTTAAGGAATATGCCGAGCCTCTGCTACGCAGTGTGCCCCACGACTGCGAACAATACTCCGAGGCTACCCGTCTGCTGCGCTTCCTGAGCTACTTCTCCCCCTTGCGCAGCGACCAGATACCCTCCACCTCGCTGCTGCGCGAGTTCCTGGGTGGCTCGTCATTCCACTACTGATACACCGGTCTCCCGGAATTGCAAAATAAAGTTAAGGATGTCAACTTCGGCATCCTTGCCTGTGTTATAAGTACAAGTATTCAAGGATATCCGACAACACTTGATTTAACGACTATGAAAAAGATTCTTATAACATTCATTTCAGGAGTCATGGCCCTTATGCCGGCTATGGCTCAGACACAAAGACAGGCTCCGGTCCTCCCATCGGGTGTCGGCCCGGCCATGAGCGGCAGCGCTGATTTCGACGCTCTGCCCCGGAATGCACAGACTTTTATCCACGACCTGTTCCCCGAGACCGCAGTAGCCAAGGTCGAGAACGATTTCGCCGACCGCGAGTACGAAGTGACCATGACGGACGGCAGCGAGGTGACATTCAACTACGATGGTCAATGGCTTCAGATAGAAGCTCCGGATGGCGCGACGCTTCCCAGTAGCTCTCTGACAGCTATCATGCCTGAAGATGTAGTGCTCACCACCCTTGGCAGCGACACCCTGCGGAACGGAGGAGTCATAGACTATGTGGAGGAAGTGACCTTAACTCCGGAAGGCTACCTGGTGGAGTATGTCGCCGGTCAATCCGGACATGGCAAAGCCAATGTCAGCAAGGCCGACGGTTCGGTACTGAAGGCCAAGTGCGGCAAAGGCTACAAATCCAAAGCCTTTAAAGACAAAGGCGGCAAGTGTCACTGAGAAGCACTGCGGTATAAACCGACGACACAGCCTTTCCCGCTGATAATACAGGGCCCGGCACTTCAAAAACGCCGGACCTTTATATTTTGCTATAAATAAGCGCATTAGATTAAAGAATGGCATCCGTCCGAAAAAAACATCAACTGAAAACAGATTAAAAAAGATACAGTTTTTATCATTTATTTTGGGCAAATGTTAAAATTTGACTATCTTTGTCCTCACCTTTTTTTAACAGACGATGTAAGAGTGTATTCTAAAGAACTACTCTAACTCTGCCAAGACTGAAACCTACTATGAACTTAAGCAGATATTGCGCCGACCCGGGCAAAGCTCAGAACAGACATTTCGGGTCCTCGGACAACTCCGAAACCGGCAACGGCCCCTCGCCCAAAAGGAATCGCTCAAAGATAAACAGATTGTTTCTTTGGACAGCCATCGCCGTGGCCGCAGTGATGATTATCGCTGCGTTTATCCTCGTCTTCCCCATGCTCAACAAGACGGCGCAGCACAACACCCTGATACGTATTCCCGCCCACGCCACAATGCAGCAAATGGAGGACTCCATAGCCAAATATCTGGGTGCGGAATATGCGACAGACACCCGCCGCGCCTATACCATCGTATCCGACAAGACACTCGGTCCGCGCCACGGCGCCTTCGAGATAGAAGCCGGCATGACCCCTTTCCGCGCCGCCCGTCAGCTCGCCAGGGGCGGACAGACCGGTATTTCAGTGACCGTCAACGGACAGCGTACCGCTGAAGACGTGGCACACCTTTTCGCATCCAAGTACGAGTTCTCGGAAGAGGATTTCCTCAAGGCCCTCAAGGACTCCAGGAATTTCAACAAGTACAATACCGATACCGACCATGCCCTCACTTTATTCCTTGAAGACACTTACGAGTTCTACTGGACCGTGACCCCCGAAGAGGTGATAGAGGCCATGAATCAGAACTACAAGAAGTTCTGGAACTACAACAGGATAGATAGCGCCGAGAGCCTGCATCTGCTCCCCCGCGAGGTAGTCGTACTCGCCTCGATTGTGGATGCCGAGACCAACATGGCCGGCGAGAAAGGCACCATCGGGCGTCTCTACATAAACCGCCTGGAAAAAAATATGAAACTGCAATCCGACCCCACGGTAATATACGCCACCGGGGACTTCGGCATTACCCGTGTGGGAGGCGATATGCTCCGAAACCCCTCTCCCTACAACACATATATGCACGAGGGCCTTCCTCCCGGTCCGATACGTGTCACCTCCACCGCCACTATCGATGCCATCCTTACCTCGCGTCCCAACAATTACCTGTATATGTGCGCGGACGAAAGCCTGAACGGGTCACACAATTTCGCGGTCACATTCGAGGAACACAAAGAAAACGTGAAACGCTATACCCGGGAACTGGACCGCAAAGGCATCACTCTCCGGCCGGCTGACGACGACCCAGATTGAGAGGCTGTTAAAAATAAACAATACGGCATCATTTAGCGTTGAAATAATACAAACAATTCTAAATTTTAACGCCATGAAGCTGCTTAAGACTTACTCCAACGAGACAAAAGCCTATATTGACAAGGGAATGTTGGCCGACAACGGCATCCCCACCGTCATAGTCTACAACTCGCTCACCGACCTCTTTCCGGCTCCTGACGCCGGCATATCCAAGATTGAGCTTTTTGTAGAAGACTCCCTGTACGATGAGGCTCTCACCATGCTCAGATAAATGAAAATCCTCAGGGTCTTACCCTCTCTTATAGCCCTCGTATCACTGTTCGCCTTATGGACGCCGATACGGGGCGCTATGACATATACGCCTCCGGACAGCCTTATCTGTACGGACACTGCGGTATGCTCCGAACCGGATACCGTACGCACCCTTGTACCCGAATCACTGCGTGCCTCTTCCTGGAATCCGCCGGTGTACACCGACCGCAAGGACTCTCCCGACTGGTGGCTGAACCGCATCAAATCCCACACCTACGATATCAAGGACACTACGGTCATCTATCCCGGCTTCGCCGGCTTCTGCGTGAAAGTGTACAACTGGGGAGACAGCTTCTTCAACACCTACGACCCCCGATATGTGGTAGGCACCGGCACGAAATGGAAAGCGATGGTCAAGGTAAGCAACTGGACCGACTCCTACATAATGACGATGGGGAAAACCGACATCCACATGCTCTCCAACGTCTACTCCAATGTGGGTCCGTACGTCTCGTTCATGGCCGTGAGCGTGGGCTACGAGGCCAACCTCAACCGCCTCATATCACATCTGCCCGCCAGGCAGAAACGCTGGACGTTCAGTTTCACGACATCTCTGTTCAGGGCTGAAATATACTACAACACCAACAAGGACGGAACTGTGATACGCCGTTTCGGAGAGTACCGCAACGACAAGGGACGCCGACTGATTAAAATGGATTTCCCCGGCCTGCAGCTTCGTAATTTCGGGCTGGACTTAATATACTTCTTCAACCACAAGCGCTACAGTCACGGCGCGGCTTACGACTTCTCCAAGTATCAGAAACGCAGCCAGGGCTCTCTGCTTCTGGGAATAGCCCTCTCTCACCAATATATCAACATCGACTTCCGACAGCTGCCCCAGGCGCTGCTTGCATATTACCCGAAAGGAATAAAGAAAGAGTACAATTTCACCTACAACGACTACTGCCTGATGCTCGGATACGGCTATAACTGGGTACTCGGCAAGCACTGGCTGTGGAATATCACCGCGCTCCCCAACATGGGTCTGAAGCACTGTATGCCGCAGACCGTAGGCGGAAGCCGGGAACTGTTCTCGTTCAATGCCAAAGGCACCACTTCGTTTGTCTTCAACTCCGGGGCTATATTCGCCGGCGCATTCTTCGGCGTGGACATGCACTGGTACGACAGCTCCCGCACCAACTTCGTCAACGCCGTCATCACTTTCGGCGCCCAGGGTGGCTACCGCTTCTAAGGGCGCAGAGGCATGATTGCCTCCTCGGCACTCGTGACCCCCTGTGCGGCGGCCTCGCCATACAGTACGTCGGGGTCCAGCTCAGGAATGTTTTCAAAGACAGTATTTCCCGAAGCGGAGCCCTCTTCGGCCAATGTGCGAAGCAAATCGGGAAATTCCTGCAACATCTCGGCAACTATGTATTGGGCATGAGGCTCACCGAGAGCAGCCGCCTCCGCATACAGCCGCACGGCTTTCGGATAATCGTAAGGAATGGCTATACCTTCGGCGGCACACTGCCCTAAAATGGCCAACGCAAACGGTACACGGGCCTCGGCGGCGCGCTCTATCAGCGGTATGGCCACAGGCCAGATACGCTCCCTGTAATAAGGAAGCGCGAAGTCCAGAACCTGCCGTGGAGCCAGAGTGTCGGTATGCGCTTTCAGCAGGTCTGCAAGCTGCATCCCGGCATCTATGAGTCCCTGCGAGGCGGCCTTACGCAACAGATGTATTGCCTGTACGGTATCCGGCTGCACATTCTGTCCGCGCAGATACATACCCGCCAGGGATGCGGTGGCGGTAGGCACACCAAGCCCGCTACCCCTCTCAAGCCAGTAACGCGCTTTCCCGAAATCCCGTTTCACCCCATACTGACCGGTGAGGAGCAGCATACCGAGGTTGTTGAAGGCTTTGGGGTCCGGCTCCGGCGCCATGGCGGCCCGCTCTATCCACATCAGGGCGCTGTCAGGGTTCTGTGTCAATCCCAGCAACGGAACGGCGTAGGCATAGCCCAGATAATTCATGGCCGGTGCGTATGAGCTGTCAGCGGCGGTACGCAGCAGACGCAGGGCACGGACAGTGTCGGGAGCAAAGCCTTCGGTGCCCTGTTCCAGTATGTAAGAGAGTCGGAAACAGGCGTGTGCGTCACCCGAATCGGCACGGGCCACAAGCCGCTCCAGCGATGCCTGCCGACGATTGTCCGGTTCGGCGCCCCGGATGCTGTAAAAAGCGCATAGCCCTAAAAAAAGGCATAAATAGGTAAGAAGTCTTTTCATAGTCACAAGGTTTCTATTTTCGTCTTATGGACGCAAGGGCATACATGGCCACAAGCAGCAGAACAATAGTGGCGGAGGCAGGCACATCAATCAGATAAGCGAGGAACAGGCCTCCTATACCTCCTGTTATCGCTACAGCCGCAGAGGCAAAAATCAAGGTCTTGAAACGACGGCAACGTGTCTCGGCTATCATCTGCGGCAGGGAGAGCAGACTCATGAGCAGCATTATCCCCACCACACGAATAGTAAGGACAATGGCCACAGCCACAAATACGGTCATCACATAGTTCACCGACTTGACGGGCAGGCGGGAGACTCGCGCGAAGTCCGGGTCAAAAGCCACGGCCACAATAAGGCGATAGAAGAGCGCGAACACAAGGAGCAACACTCCGGTGAACCCGGCGAATACCCACAGGTCGCTCCCGCTAACGGTAAGCACATTGCCGAACAGAAAAGAGTTCAGCTCCGGCACATATCCATCGGTCATGAAAATGAACATGATGCCGAGAGCCATGCCCACGGCCCAAACCACGGCAATGGCGGAGTCCTGACGCACACGTCGGCGGGGGCCGAGCCACTCCACTCCCATACTTCCTGCCACAGCGGCCACGGCAGCCATGGCCACAGGACTGATACCGAGCCAGTAACCCAGGCCCAGACCGCCGAAACAGGCATGAGTTATGCCTCCGGCAATGAATACCAGCCGCCGGCTCATTATGTACACGCCGATAATGGCCACCGCCACGGAAATAATGCCGACCCCTAATAGGGCCCGCTGGAAAAAGGGATAGAAAAGTATATCCATAGGTATATTATTAACCTGAAAAAGGAGGGTTTCGTTCACTTTCAGATGTCATTCAGAGTGTGCCGCATCGGTGCGGGCCTCGGCCACAATCATCAGCAACTCTTCGCGCACAGGTGAGGGGAGGGTAATGCCGCGCAGCTGTATGCTGCGGGCCCAGGAAGCTATCTCGTCGGCAGGAAGGGTAAGCAGCACGTCTCGAAAACTGTCTGTTTCCTCCTCGGTATAGGAGTCCGCCTCGCGTCCCCGGAAGGCGTCCAATTCCTCGTCATCAAAATACTCTATTTCGTCGGAGACGGGCGATAGAGATTGTTTCTCGCAGACAATGTGCATACCGCAACACTCTCCGTCAGCGGACTGCGGAGAGGCTTGGGGGACAGCTTCAGAGTCCGGCTTCGGCTCAGTCTTACGCCGTCGCTCCAAAAGCCACAACACCAGACCCACAAGGACCGTAAACGCCAATATGATTAATGCTCCTGTCATATTCAGAGGCTGTTGATTGGCACCTTCAGGTCCCGCAAAATCGGAACGAAAGCAGGGAAGGACTTGTCGATGCAGCTAAGGTTATCCACTTTCACCGAGGGAAAACGTAGTGTGCAGAGCGAGAAAGCCATGGCTATGCGGTGGTCGTTACATGAGGGAACAGGCTCCAGGGGCGCTATCGGGCTTTCTGAGCCGTTCCACTCCAGCGAGTCGGCACCGATACCGACATTGAGTCCGAAGTGTCCCAAAGCCTCCGAAACCGCCTTCAGACGGTCGCTCTCCTTGAAACGCAGATGTGAGATGCCCCGCATCAGGAAGGGGGTGCCGGTCATAGCGCAGGCCACTGCCAGTGGTGGCACCAAGTCCGGACATTCGCGCAGAGACACGTCAATACGGTGTCCGGAGGGTCTGCCGTCCGGTATGACAAGCGCACCCTCGTCACTGACTTCCGTACGGACCCCGAGCACCTCAAACAGGGAGGCGATACGGGAATCCCCCTGCAATGACTCTCCGGGACTTCCAAGCCCCGGCATCAGCACTTTGTCGCCACTCAGCAGAGCATACAGATACATGAACGAGGCGGAACTCCAGCTTCCATAAGCGACGGGTCAGGACGTTTGTATTTGCCCGGATTGACCGTAACTTTCCTACCTGCCTTGTCGTATGAGACATCTACGCCGCAGGCCCGCATCAGACTTGCGGTCATTTCTATATAAGGGGAGGAAACGGTATTTACGCTCAGAGAAAGGATTGTCGGCGACTCACCCGCCGGGGAGACAAGCATCTGCGCCGAACAGCCCTGCGAGCTCTTGGAGGTGTCCATGCTCATGGGCAGTCCGAACCCCACATATTCATGCCCCTCAATCCAAAGCTCTTCCTTATTCTGTCTCTTTCCGTACCTTCTGCTCCGGCCACAAGCCATGAAAGTCTCCTGCAACCGGTCCAGGGGACGCTCCGCCAACCGGGCGGACTGTCTGAGGCATACCGTAAGCCCGGGAGTGTAACCGCACAGGGTTGCGAGAAAACGCTTGGCGGTACCCGAATCGTGCAGGTCTATCACCTTGGGGGCCGGCGAAGGGTCGCGAAGGATGCGGGCGGCTCTGAGCAGCACTTGCAGGTCATCGCAAAGGTCTTCCTCATCACCGAACAGATAAGAGGGGTCATAGCCGCCCCTGAGAGCTATCACTATCAGACGGGCGGCTATGCTCTTGGAAGGAGGAAGGGTGACCCGGCAGGTCATACGCCGTAAGAGTTAAGCACTTCCATAAGGCGCGCTATGGCGCGGCCTCGATGTGATATGACGTTTTTAGCGTCGGGACCCATCTGTGCAAAGGTGAGACCTGTCTGTTCCGGCATGAACACGGGGTCGTAGCCGAAGCCGTCAGTGCCGAGCCTTTCGGTGGTGATGGTGCCGTGTACGGTTCCCTCCATCAGGGTCTCCCGGCCGTCAAGAATGAGAGCTATGACGGTGCTGAACCGCGCGTTGCGGTCCGTCACACCCCGCATCACTTCAAGCAGCTTGGTCACATTGTCGTCCGGGGTGCAATGCTCGCCTGCGAAGCGGGCGGTCTTGACCCCTGGGGCACCGTCCAGGGCATCCACCATCAGGCCGGTGTCGTCGGCAAAACAGTCATAGCCGTACTTATCCTTTACCCAGCGGGCCTTGATTAGCGCGTTTCCCTCCAGCGTGTCGGCAGTCTCGGGTATGTCGTCGTGGCAGCCTATCTCGCTCAGGGAGCGCACCTTGAAGCGGTCTCCCACCATCCGGCGCACCTCCGAGAGCTTATGCACGTTGTTTGTGGCGAAAACTATCTCTTTCATCAGATGACCACGTTAACAATCCTGCCGGGCACCACAATCACCTTCTTAGGCTCCTTGCCGTCCAGCCACCTGGCGGCGGCATCGTCGCCGAGCGCCAGGCGCTGAACCTCCTCACGGGGCGTGTCGGCCGCCACCTCGATAGTGAAACGCACCTTGCCGTTGAAGCTCACCGGATATTTCACACTGTCCTCCTTGAGGTAAGCCTCGTCCCACTCGGGCCAGGGAGCATCCACCACAGAAGTGTCATGCCCGAGGGTATGCCACAGTTCTTCGCTTATGTGGGGCGCGAAGGGCGCCAACACACGCACAAAGAGGTCCAAAGAGGCGCGTGAAGCGCTCTTTGCGGCCTGCAGCTCGCTCAGGGCTATCATAAAGGCCGCCACCGAGGTATTGAATGAGAAAGCCTCTATGTCGGCGCTCACCTTCTTCACCAGTTTATGCACGGCCTTAAGCTCGGCCTTGGAAGGTTCTCCCTCGTCGGCCAGGGCTTTCTGTGCGAAGGCCCACAGTTTTTTTAGGAAGCGGCTCACTCCGTCTATGCCGTTGGTATCCCAGGGCTTGCTCTGCTCCAACGGACCCAGGAACATCTCGTACAGACGCAGGGTGTCTGCTCCGTAACGCTCTATTATGTCGTCCGGGTTCACTACATTGAACATGGACTTGCTCATCTTCTCCACCGCGTAACCGCACACATATCTGCCGTTGTCAAGCACAAACTCGGCATCGGCATATTCAGGACGCCAGGCGCGGAAGGCCTCAAGGTTCAGGATATCGTTGTCCACTATGTTCACGTCCACATGGATGGGAGTGGTTTCATATCGGTCCTTGAGGGTGGCGCTAACGAAGGTGTTGGTGTCCTTGATGCGGTACACGAAGTTGCTGCGCCCCTGAATCATACCCTGGTTCACCAGACGGCGGAAAGGCTCGTCCTTCACCACAAGACCCAGGTCATACAGGAACTTGTTCCAGAAACGGGAATATATGAGATGGCCGGTTGCATGCTCGGTACCGCCTATGTAGAGGTCCACATCCTGCCAGTATTCATCCGCCTCCTTGCCTACCAAGGCCTCGGAGTTATGCGGGTCCATATAACGCAGATAGTAGGCGGAAGAGCCTGCGAAACCCGGCATAGTACACAATTCTATAGGATAACCCTCAGGAGTCTTCCAGTTCTCGGCGCGGCCTAATGGCGGCTCACCGCTCTCGGTGGGGAGATATGAGGATACCTCGGGAAGACGCAGGGGGAGTGCGCTTTCATCCATAAGATAGGGCACCCCATCCTTATAGTACACAGGGAAAGGCTCTCCCCAGTAACGCTGACGAGAGAAGATGGCATCGCGAAGACGGTAATTGACCTTCACACGGCCCAGCCCTTTCTCCTCAATGAATTTCTTTGTCCTGGCTATAGCCTCCTTCACGGTCAGGCCGTTCAGGTCCAGCTCAGGACCCTTGGAATTGGTCATGACACCCTCCTTGGCGTCAAATGAAGACTCGCTTACGTCAGCGCCCTCGATCAACGGAATTACGGGGAGGTCAAAGTGTCGGGCAAAGGCGTAGTCGCGGCTGTCATGGGCAGGCACGGCCATGATTGCGCCGGTACCATAGCCGGCCAGCACATAGTCGGACACCCAGATTGGTATCTCCTTGCCGGTGAGAGGATTCAGAGCATAACTTCCGGTGAAGACGCCGCTCACCTTCTTTTCTATCTGACGCTCGCGCTCGGTCTTGTGGCTGACCTCCTTGAGGTAAGCGTCCACGGCCTCTTTCCGCGCGGGAGCGGTGAGCATAGGCACATATTTGCTCTCCGGGGCCAGGACCATGAATGTGACGCCGAATACGGTGTCGGCGCGGGTGGTGAAGATTTCCAGCTCGACATCGCTGTCCTTTACAGGGAAGCGCATCTCGGCGCCCTCACTGCGGCCTATCCAGTTGCGCTGGGTCTCCTTCAGGGAGTCGGTCCACTGCAGGGTGTCCAGACCATCAAGCAGACGCTGTGCGTATGCGCTCACACGCAGGCACCACTGGGTCATCAGACGCTGTTCCACCGGATAACCGCCTCGCACGCTCACTCCCTCGCTCACTTCATCGTTTGCAAGCACGGTGCCCAGTCTGGGACACCAGTTGACCATCGTCTTGCCCTGGTAGGCCAGACGGTAATTCATCAGCAGGGAGCGCCGCTCCTTTTCGTCCATGGCGTTCCATTCCCCGGCTGTAAAGCGCATCTCCTTGCCGCAGGCAGCGTCAATGCCCTCGGAGCCATGTCTGGAGAATTGCTCCTCAAGTTCGCTTATGGGACGCGCCTTGCCGGCCTTGCGGTCATACCAGGAGGAGAACATCCGCATGAATGCCCACTGGGTCCAGCGGTAATATTCAGGGTCACATGTGCGCACCTCGCGGTCCCAGTCGTAGGAAAAACCTATCTTGTCAAGCTGCTCGCGATAACGCGCTATGTTCACACGAGTGGTGATTTCAGGATGCTGTCCGGTCTGTATGGCATACTGCTCGGCGGGAAGACCGTAGGCATCGTAGCCCATGGGATGCAACACGTTAAAGCCCTTCTGACGCTTGTAACGGCTGAATATGTCGGAGGCTATGTAGCCCAGGGGATGCCCCACATGCAATCCCGCACCTGAGGGATAGGGAAACATGTCCAGTACATAAAACTTGGGGCGCGCAGGGTCTGTATGCACCCGGTAAATACCACGCTCTTTCCAGTCTCGCTGCCAGCGGGCTTCTATCTCTTTGTGATTATATTCCATTGTTTGAGAGGTATTTAAGCGTCAATATTGGCGTAAGTGGCGTGTTCCTCGATAAAGTCGCGGCGCGGAGCCACATCCTCGCCCATGAGCATAGAGAAGACGCGGTCGGCCTCGGCGGCGTTGTTAAGGGTCACCTGTTTCAGGATACGGTTATCCGGGTCCATGGTCGTCTCCCAAAGCTGCTCGCGGTTCATCTCGCCAAGACCTTTGTAACGCTGCAGGTCCAGACGGCCTCGGTTGCCGTTGCACTGGGTATCTACAAAGCGCTGCACCTGCTGCTCGTCCCAGGCGTATTCCTGTATCTTCTTGTTGCCTCTAACGCGGCAGCGATACAAGGGGGGAGTGGCTATATAGAGATAGCCGTTCTCAATCACAGGCCGTATGCGGCGGAAGAAGAAAGTCATAAGCAGCGTGGCTATATGGGCACCGTCCACATCGGCATCGGTCATTATTATCACCTTGTGATAGCGCAGTTTGGTCAGGTTAGGCTCCTTGGAATCCTCGTCAGTGCCGATAGTAACGCCCAAAGCCTTGAAGATATTCACTATCTCCTCACTCTCGAACACCTTATGGTCCAGAGCCTTCTCCACATTCAGAATCTTGCCTCGCAGCGGCAGCACGGCCTGGTACAAGGGATTGCGGCCCTGCTTGGCGGAACCGCCGGCAGAGTCTCCCTCCACCAGGAACAGTTCGCAAGCCTCGGCGTCACGGCTCTTGCAGTCCGCCAGCTTACCGGGCAGGCCGGCGCCTCCCAGGGGGCTCTTGCGCTGCACTTTCATGCGGGCGTTGTACGCCGCATGGCGGGCCTGTGCGGCTAATATCACCTTATCCACAATTATGCGGGCCTGCTTGGGATTCTCCTCCAGATAATATCTCAGGGCCTCGCCCACGGCCTGCTGTACCACACCGCTCACCTCGCTGTTGCCCAGCTTCGTCTTGGTCTGACCCTCGAACTGAGGCTCCATCACCTTTACGGAAATGACGGCGGTCAGACCCTCGCGGAAGTCGGAAGCGTCAATCTCAACCTTCGCCTTCTCCAGGAGCTTGCTCTCCTCGGCATACTTCTTGAGGGTACGGGTAAGGCCGATACGGAAACCGGTGAGGTGCGTGCCGCCCTCTATGGTATTGATGTTGTTGACGTAGGAATAGATATTCTCGTTGAAGGACGTGTTGTAAGTGAAGGCCACCTCCACAGGCACATCGTTCTTCACTGTATTTATGTGAATCACGTCTTCTATGAGATGCTCCTTGTTCGCGTCTATGTAGCGTACGAACTCTTTAAGGCCCTCGTCCGAATGGAATATCTCCGTGCGGGGATTTCCCTGCTCGTCCACCTCGCGCAGGTCTGTAAGACTCAGAGTGATACCGGCATTCAGGAACGCCAGGTCACGGAGGCGGTTGGCCAGTGTCTCGTAGTCATATATCGTCTCGGTGAAGATGGAATGGTCCGGGTGGAACAGGATAGTGGTGCCGGTGGTGTCATCCTCACCTATCACACTCATCTGCGAAGTGGCCTTGCCGAAAGCATATTCCTGCATATACACCTTGCCGTCGCGACGCACCTCGGCACGCAGATAGTCCGAGAGGGCGTTCACACAGCTAACGCCCACGCCGTGCAGACCGCCAGACACCTTGTAGGTCCCTTTGTCGAACTTACCGCCGGCATGCAGCACCGTAAGCACTACCTCCAGGGCCGGCTTGTGCATCTTCTCGTGCATATCCACCGGAATACCGCGTCCGTTGTCCACCACCTTGATGGAATTGTCCTCCAGTATTGTCACCTCTATGTGGGTGGCATATCCGGCCAGCGCCTCGTCGATAGAATTATCCACTACCTCATACACAAGGTGGTGCAGTCCTCGCGAGGAGATGTCTCCTATATACATGGCGGGGCGCTTGCGCACTGCCTCCAGGCCTTCCAGGACCTGGATATTATCCGCCTTATAGTTCTCTTCTGATTCTTCTTGGTTATATCTCTTGTCTTCGTCCATAATTGCAATAAATACAGACCCGCAAGGACAGACGCACAATCCACCCTTGCGCGCACACGCGCACACGCGAATCCGACTGCAAATTTAGCAAAAAATTACCGAATATCCTTGGAGCCGGCTGATTTTCTTGGATTGCTTAAAGCAACATTTATACGGACGATTTGCCGTTACACGAAGTGTCACCCCGGGTCAATACGTTAAAGTTGGTTAATATTTATGATTCGACACCTGTGATATTTGGTCAATATACGGATTTAGTGTATCTTTGCGACGTGTTTTTCATGGTATTAGATTTAAGGTTAGAGGATTAGTTGTCGTGAGACAATTAATCTTTTTCATTTTATACCCATTTCCACTGAATATCAACGTCTCAGGACCTGAAAAGCGGCTCCCTGTCCTCCAACCGGCAAACCCTATTTACGGGTAACGGAGTCCAGGACCAAGTTTACCCAGTCGGCTCGTTGGGGTGTGTTTATTATCACTACCTTCACGAACTTGCCGTCGGCCGCAAGAATGAGCATGGTCAGGGGAGACCCCTCTACATTGCCTTCCATCTTGGCTCCGACCATGCCATGGACGAGCAGCTTCGTTACCCGCGCGTCCGCTACACTGAGTTCCGTGACCATACGGCGGCACATCTCCACAGCGGCGTTTCCCGAGGCTGCCTTGTCTTTCTCTACCTTTATAGACATACCGAAAGTGCCGTCCTCGCATTTTCCTATCGCTTCCTTGGAAGTCTCATTCATGCGTACCGAGGCAGGTATAGCGAAAACGAAGCCTTGATATTCAAATTTTGTAAACGAATCGTTCTGCGAAGCGGAAGCCTCCTGCTCGCTCTGTGGAGTGTCCTGTGACGGCTGCTGTGCAAAAGAGCCGGGTGTGCAGGCCATAAGACCGAGACAAATCAAAATCTTTCTCATAATATACGTATAATTTCTTTATAAGAAACGCCAAACAGACTCTGTGTGTTCGTCTCTATAGCCGGGAAAAGATTCTCGCCACGACTCTCACCGAGGGCCGTTATCACCTCGCATATCGTCATAGAAGACTCGTCAGTCTCGGCGAGAATACGGTCGGAGGGTGTCAGCGCAAGGGACTGCGGGTTGAACCGGGTGCCGAAACTCACGTAGCAGCCGGCGTCAAGAAACATCTTCAGCACCGACGGCTTGCCTCGGAAGCCATGGATAATCCACGGCATCGTGGCACGCAGTGAACGGCGCAGCTGTGTTATCTCTCCGGCTGTACGCACACTGTGTATCACCAACGGCTTGCCCACTTCCTCAGCAAGGACGACATGCTGCTCAAAAACCTTGAATTGCAGCCACATAGGTGTCGAGATAAGGGTGTCAAGCCCCGCCTCGCCTATAGCCGCCACCTGCGGCAGCGCGGCTTTTTCCTCAAGAGACTGAAGCAGTGAAGCCGGATTCGAGGGAATGTGCCACGGGTGTATGCCGAGGCTGTAAAGCTGTCCGGGAAATAAGGGCGTGTCGGGAGCCTCGCTGACAATGGCTTCCGGACAAGGGGGTGCCTTATGTGTGTGGCAATCAAGTATCATCAGGGCACCGGGTCATAGCCGCTGCCTCCCCAGGGATGACAGCGCAAAATACGCCGTATGGCCAGGTATGTGCCTTTGAAGGGACCATGCCTGCGCAATGCCTCAAGGGCATACTGGCTGCAAGTGGGGGTGAAACGGCACATAGGTGGCGTAAGGGGCGATATGCAGCGGCGGTAAAAATATATCGGCAAACACAATATCCACACCAAGAGCGTACGCAACCCGCGCCATACCATCGGCAGAAAGTTCTTGACCTTACGCATCTTCCACGGGTTTTATACTCCCGGCAGCCGGCTTGTCGGTCTCCGGGACAACAGGTCGGTTCTCAGGTCCGGGCTCAATCAGTTCCTTGGCCTTGTTCAGCAGCTTAAGCATTTTCTTTTCCATGGAGGCATATTCGCGTCGCTCGTCACCCACATAGATAAATGCGAGCTGAAGGAACTTGTCCCCGTCGCTGTAGCCGGAATTATGTTTTTTAATCAAATCGCGCAGTTCCAGGCGGTTCAGCCGGTAAGCCTCGCGAATACGGCGGCGCAGCCACACACGGTCCACGGCATGCCTGAACTTCTTCTTAGGAACGGTAATCATCATCTGCAGAGGCTGAATGTCCGCAGGTATGCGGCCATGGAACATCTCGCTGAGTTGGGCACGGGTAAGCAGCAGGCTGAACATCCGCAACGGATAGGCATACTCGCCTTTCCCCTCCTCAAACAGACGGGTCACGACACAGCGGTGTCGCAGCCGCTCTCCTTTCGGAAAAGTAAGCCGGACTTCCCCGTAAGGCTTCGGAGAGTCTGTTCCTTCAGTCGATATATTATCTGCGATTACATCCATAAGGAGCGCCAATTGACCTGCAAAGATACATAATTTGCGCCAATCCCCAAAATCGCCAATCCGGCCCGGGTAAAAGAAAAGGGGCCGAGCCAAAATGGCCAGCCCCCCTTTCCTATGTGGAGTTGTCGGTTACGGATTACTTTATGGAACCCCAGGATTTCAAAGCGCTGAACACACCGATAGCACCTGATTTCTCGGTACCGCCGTCAAATATAGTGGGGAATTTAATGTAGGGAGTATTGTCGCTGGATTTGTTCGTATAGTACACCGGAGCATCCTGAAGAGCGTTCTTCATATTGCCGCTCAGAATGTCGTTCTCGGCTATATACAGCTTGGTGATGACCTTCGAACCGTCGGCCTCTACTGTATAGTCGGCGCCCCATGCGCAAAGAGCGTGGTTGCCTGACAGACACACGTATACAGGACCCTGACGCAGCCATCCGAGCATCTTGGAGGAGAATTTTTTCTTCACTCCCTCGCCGGAAAGGCCCTTATACAAATCCACGCCGGAACAATATTCACTAAACTGATTGAACTCGCTTTGAGTCATGCCCATGAAACCGCCGTCCACATACTCATAGCCAAGCTGGAACGTGTACTGATCGTTGGTTTTATAGGATTCCGCAGGATATTCGTTACCCACGAAGAACCATTTAATGGTGTGGGGAGCATCGCCGGCCTGGTGTGTATAGGCCTGTGAGATGACATCCATCACCGAGGTAGTGTAATACTTGCTCTCGGCTGGCAGAGGATGAACCATGGGATAATCCTCGCCTGTGCAGGCCTTGTAGTCGGTAATCCACCACTGAATCATGTCGGCAGCCACACAAGCCCAGCAAAGTTCCTTGTCAGAGCCGTAGATGTTGTTGTCACCCACTTTGTCCACATCCACGAAACCTGCAGTCGCGCTTACGCCCGGAGGGAAGACACTGCCTTTGGCACCAACCACAGGGGTCGCTTCGGTAGTGAACGCGAAACTGTAGACCGTATTGGCGTCGTCAGAGGGAATCGAAGCCACAGTATAGGAGGTTTCGGGAGCCAAATCGGTAAATTCGCGTATCTCCTGTTCCGTAACTTTGTGGACCTGGTCCTTATCCATATTGCCCATAATCTCGATGATTGCGGCATCGGAGGTAGCTGCAGATGTGGGCATAACGGCCACATTGTAGTAATCGGCAGCGCCGGGAATCAAAGTCACAGACGCGCTATTGTGACTGTAGCCCTCCAGAATGAAGTGCATATTGGAGTTGGCGGGCGCTACGCGGAAACTGACGGTGGCGTACTCGGAATCCGTATACTTGCTGTCCTTTTCAGCTACGGCCTTTACGGCGAAGGTATGTGTGCCGTCGGTCAGATTCTTGAACGTGTAGGATGTATCGCCGGTCAAGCTGGTAGTGGCGCCGTCGAATTTCCACATATAGCTTGTGGCATTGGGCACACTCGTCCATGTCATGGTATATGAGTTGTCGGAGACTTTCTCGAAAGAGACTTTAGGTGCCGGCAGCTGGCCTCCTTCGTCGGCTTCATCCTCGAAGTCCATGCTGTCGATATCCTTGGTGGGGACGGAAATCACCTCACCGCTCTTGGTGTGGATTCTCAATGTATAATCCTGAGCCACGACAGTCATAGAGACAGCCGCCAACGCCAGACACACATATTTATATACTTTTTTCATTTGATTTGCGGTTATTTAAGATGTTGTTTAACGAATGACAGTCTTGTATGATTTGTTACCCTTGCGGACAATGACAAGCTCTCCCTGACCCGGAGTCCTGACAGGCATGCCCTGGAGGTTGAAATACTCGGCGGGAGCGTCAGCATCCCCGGCATCTACGGAATCGACACCGGCACTACCCTCGGGGAAGAGTATATAGCTGGGATATGCGTCCGTGGTGGGATAAGCCGTCAAATCGCCGGAAGTGGGGAATGTGAACAGGATTGAGTTGGTGGGGATATAGATACCCTTGTCATCCTTTGTAATGTTACGTTCAGCATATTCGGGATGCTCGTTTATCATCTCCTCATAGGTGGTATATGTACCATTGTAAGAGACACTCATCACATAGAGCCAGCCGTTACTTGTATTCACGCCGGTGTTTTGCGATTCTATACGTACGAAATTCGGGTCGCGGGCATCTATAATCAGGTCCTGTCCGGTTTTGGAACTGTGCTTGAAGGCATCCGCCACCTTGTAGACACCGGGCACATTCTTGTTTTCCAGAATATGCAGTTCAAGTTCTTCAGGCACATAATCCGGGTCAAAAGTACGCTCCAGGAACCCGTCCAGGAAACGACCTACACCCAGGTCTGTCCATTCCTCATAATCGCCGCTTCCGGGCAGAGCCAGATAGCCGTCGTATTCCATATTGGCATAAGTCCAGGAACCGGCCGGCAATCCGTCGACTTCAGCATAGGGGTACATCACAGCCATGCAGTTCAAGGGGAATTTAATGACGCCGTCTTCCATTTTAGGCACCAGGTCGGCGCTGTATTCAAGGAACAATTCCTTATTGCCAATAACATTCACCGCCCAGTCGGAATAAGAGCAATACCAGGTTTCTCCTCTTTCAGCGGTATCGACGGGCGATTGCTGCTGCGGTATCATTACGTAATCAGGGTCGGAAGCATCGATTATGAGTACGTTCAGGTCCTCGTCAAACACGACACTCTCGAATGGATTTGTCCAGGGTTTCAACACGCGGTAGACACCGGGCTTCTGCTCGCTCTCCTGCACCTGTACAGTCACAGGTTCGTTAAAGAAGCCCACGAAGAGGTTGCAGAGTACAAAATCTTTAAGTTTACCCTCGCCCAGGTCTTTCCAGGTATAGCTGCTGTAATCAGGAGCCTGCGCGGACTTCTGAGGGGCGACGGTTTCCTGTGGAGACTGTGCGAAAGCGGCGGCAGTGAAACATAAAGCCGCAGCTGCGATAGTAAATTTTTTCATATAAATATACAGTTAGATATTATTTCCTCATAATCTTAAAGGCACGACCGGCGGAAGTGGCTACCACATACACTCCGGCCGGCAGATTGCCGGTTGCTAAAGACACCGTGCCGTCGAAACCGGCTGAGACGTCGGCAAACACACGACCCTGTATGTCGGCGAGCGTGACCGCCGTACCCTCCGGAAGACCCTGAATGTCGACCTGTTCGGAGGTGACAGTGATACGTACCTCATCGGAGACAGGGTTCTCGACAAGCGACGTAATATCCTGGAAAGTGAAATTTACCACCTCTGCCAGGTTGTAGTCATCGGTTAACGTCGTCGATTCGATATGCGCCGTAGTAGCGGTGTAGGTGACTACAGGCTTTTCTTCAAGCACATATCTGACATTGGTGCCGTCAGACAGATGCACGACCAGACATTCTTTAACATCCGCTGCCCAGACGGTTTGTGTCGCGCTCCATAACAGAAGCACGGCGGCGAGACATTTTTTTAAGATTCGCACTATTGTTATTTTTAAGGTTTATGATTATATGTTAATAATTGATATAGACGAAAAGATGCAATAAATAATGTGCAAAGAGGAAAGTAATGCATTTGTCTACCGCTGCAAAATTAAACTAAATTTTTTAATATACAAAATCTAAGTAAAAAATATTTATAGACTGTTTAAAAACAACCGTTAATGCAGAGTCCGGGGTCAAATGCCACATAGACGAAAATGTCTGAAAATCCGATGGGGGACAGGGGGATATAAAAAAGGTGGCCGGCTCTCTCGAGTAGGCCACCGGGGTCAAATCTGTTTTCAGTTATTCGGGGAAGTGGGCGCTGAGGGATTCGAACCCCCGACCCTCTGCTTGTAAGGCAGACGCTCTG
>URIC01000006.1 GCA_900547755.1 uncultured Bacteroidales bacterium | reverse complement strand
AGCCTTCGATTACCTTCATCGTCCCGTCGTCGTTGTAGCCCGTCGCGCCCATAGTAATGTCTGCCGGGATGGTCACGGTGTAGCTGCCCGCTTCGGTCACCTCCGTGTCGAACTGGAGGCGGATTGAACCCTGATAGCCGCGTATCTTTCCTTCCTGAAGCGTCTCGCCCGCCGCGTTCTTCAGCAGGGCCTTCGCCTTGGTGTTGATGTAGGGACCTATGCTCTCGGACGGATACGCCCATTTCGTGGTGATGACCTTGAGCTTTTCTACGGTCGAATTGTCTGCCGGGTCAGCGCTCGAAAGGACAACCTTGTCCTGCGCCATGACCGGTATCTGCCCTCCTATCAGCACCAAGAAGAAGAGGGCCAGAATCATCGGTAAAGATTGCTTTTGCCTCATAATACGATTATTAAAGATAAGTAAAAATCAAATTTCACAAATCGCGAATTGCAAAACCTGAGTTGATTAGTGTTCGTGTAATTAAAAATGCCCGACTCAATGTGTCAAATCGCTTGAGCTTCGCTTCGAAAACCGACGAAACCCAAGCGATTTGAAATCAATGTCACATAGCCACCTTTCTGACAACGGAGCCGGTAGCGGAATTCGCCTTGACTATGACGATTTTGTGAGAAGTATTCAGCGGAATTTCGACCAAACCGCCGTCAGAGTCTCGCATACCCAGGAGGGTACCGTCAATTCCATATACGGAGACCGACAGATTGGAACCGCCCGCAACTCTGACTACTCCGTTCTCGCCGCTGATTTCAATATCGTCCGCAGCGACATCCTGAACCGCGACATCCTGGTTTCCGAAATTATCGGCGGACATTCTGTCCGCAGTGATTATCTTACCGGTAGAGGAATCAAGAAGGAGAGCTATTATAGCCACATTGTTCGGGTCCATGACGTTGTCCGGACATACGAACTCATACTTGAACTCCATCTCCTGGCAGGCAGTGCAGGAAGCATTCAGAGTCGCTCCGTAATAATTGGGATATATCCCTCTGGCCACATGGTCATATACCATTTTGGATGCGGGAATCTTCTGGGGCGATTCGCAGAAAAACTTGAAATAAGGCCACAGCTCCTCGCCATACGTTTTGGTGATGGCTGCCTTGGATATTCCCGAGAAGTTGTTGGCCTGAGAGTAATCCGTGTTCAAAGACCTCACTTTATCCTCGACAAGTACAAAAGCCACCCTCATACCGATATCGTCTGAGTCGTATGCGTTCTCGACGCTGAAATCAATATCGAACTTATCGCCTGCCTCACCGTCGAACTCCACCTTTTTAATCTTGATGGCGGAATAGCAGGGCGTTTTCATAACCTGCTCCACGAGTTCGGGAGAACCGGGGTCCGCGCCGACGGTACGCTGGAAGAAAGCGTGTGGAAAGCCCTCGCTTTTCGAATCCTCCTGAACATTCGTCAGATACTGGGAATCCTCTATAGTCATAAGGTCCATGGCATGTATGCCTATGCCGTATGCACGTCCGTTCTCATCGTTGTATTTATCGGAGAAGTAGTCCAGGAACGCCATGCCGCGAGGACAGTAACCGCACCATGAACCGGTAAGCTCCTCTATCACGGCGACGGGAGTGTATGTCTTCTGGGGAGTCTGTATCACACCGCTTACCTTAGTGGAGGAAGCGCCGGCATAATTGGGAGTGATTGTGACCGTGTATTCAAGACCGGAATCATCCACCTCCAATGCTTCGGGAAATACTATGTCGAACTGTTTGCCGGTGATGGAAATCTTGTTGTTCAGCTCCACCTTCTGGACGTTTCCGTCGGAAGTGGTGAGAACAGCCGTCAATCCATCGGCAACACAGGTAGTACGGATGTCAGCCGTAAGCGAGACGGTGACCTCGGAACCGGCCGGGACTACCTTCGGAGTCCTGTCAGTCACTTTCAGTATATAAGGGGAGATGTATATTTCGTTTAGTCCGAGCAGGGCGCTGTCCTTGCTGCGGTTCACGAAAGCCAGGTAAATCTCTTTTCCGGCGTAACCCGTCAGATGCACGGGCACCTGGCGCTGCTTGATGCTGATGCTGCTGCCATAGATGGACGATACCGCTACCGGAATATCGGTAAAGGATTCCCGGGTATTGCCCGTTTCGGACAAGAACACCATGAAGTCGTTTGCTTTTGCGGCGCCGTATCCGGTCACTGTCAGCAGAAGCAGCTCGTCATCGCTTTTCACCTTGATGGGGGGAGTCACCAGCCATTCGTCGGCCTGGACATCCTCCACGAAAGATGAATTGCTGAACGCGCCCCACGTTCCGTTGATATTCAACACTCTGTAATACGGGCCTTCGCCTGTGTTGCCGAACATTTCCTGCCATTCAGGCATCGGCACCTCGCCGTTACCGTAAGTAACCCACCCTGCAGGCAGAACGCCGCCGGCTTCTCCAGTGGCTCTGAAGTCCTCGAAATAGGATGTGTCCGGAGATATGGCCGCCGCCTGGAATGTGGGCGCAAACAGGGCCATCGCTCCCAATATCTTCAAATATTTTTTCATTATTATTCTGTATTTATTCGGATTCTGCAAATATGTATTGTTGAAACCCTTTGAAATGAAGGTCAGGCGGGAGGGAGCGGCCCATGTTATAGCTCATGAAAAATTCACATGGGCCGCACCCTTTACCCCGTCAGACCAGTTAATAAACGATTACCTTAGAGGATACAGTGCCTGCGGTCACTATGTAGATACCGGGAGCCACTGATATTTCTTCAGCTGCCGCCGCGTTTCCGACCGCCTTGACCAGTTTTCCGTCAGGAGCGTACACGCTGACCTTCTTTCCCTCGTGGCCGATGACATGGATTCTGTCGCCGCCGGAAATGCGGGACATTCCCTCGGAAACGACGCCGTCAACCGAGCTGAAGCCATCGCCTACGGTATAGCCGGAAATCAGGATGACATCGCTCACCTTGGCGTAATCGGCCATTATGAAGATTCCGGCCCACTTCCTGTTCTGCATCTCTTCCGGGAACGCGATGTCTATGTCCTGCCATCCGTTGCCCGAAGGTATCGTAGCGAGTTTGATGAGATTGTCCACGCCGTATGTCTCGCCGTAGATTTCAATGTCGGCCATACCCTTGCCTGTCCAGACTCCTAATCTCATTCCGGCATCCTCATAGCCCTCTGTCGAGAATTTGGGGAGCATGAGGCATCCCTTGGCGGGAGCGGACGACGCCCGTCCCATAAACGCCACGGGATATGTCTCGTCGCCGATAAGGGATGCAGGGCTTGCCATCTCCCATACAGTCAGATTCTCCGGGTCATAAGTGCGTATGACGCGCATAGGCCGGATATTGGGCTTGCCGCCCTTGAAGGTCTCCGTAAGAGGAAGGGAATAGGGTGTTCCGAGCATATCGCTCATCCAGGCATAGGTGGTGGCACGGCCGGCCACGTTGGACGGCGCTATGCCTATCCACTCGGACTTAAGGCCGTTGTCGGCCGGTACGGTGAAGGTATACTCGAATGTATCGCTGTCAAGCGTCTCGTAGGGAAGCCAGCCTTCTTCGGTATTCACCATGACGACATATTCGCATTTGGAGGGGTCCACATAATATCCGTTGTCTCCGGTCTCTGTGGGAGGCTCCCATGTCAGGATAAGAGAGAGATTGTCTTCAGAGACGTATGCGGAAGTATTGACTGTAGGCCCGGGGACATCGTAGCCGCAATATACGCTGATAATGGAACTCCGGCCTCTCACGTCGTCATATTCGGGCACTACCATCAGCTCGTTGCTTCCCTGTACGGTCTCTATCTGCAATGATATCGTGGCTCCAGGCTTGCCCTCGGCCTCGGCCACCTGGTCGTTGCCGTTGAATATATAGGCTTTCACATTACCATCGGCGGGAATCTCCGTACCGTTGATGAAAGAGGTCGGCATCACGAACTCCACGGAAGCCTTGAGCTCGGCTTTCGGGGCGCCCTCGGCTTTAAGCCCGGATACGGCCGCCGGGAGCGGAGCGCTGATGTTTGTCTTATGGATGTCTATGTCCTTGATGAAGAATCCGGACTTGTAGGCGTCATGCTTGCTGTAGAACGCGATATAATATACTCCGGGGTCTGCGACGGTGAACACCTGCGACACCCTGTGGAACTCTTCGTCGCCGGGGGTATAGTCTATGAGTTTCTCCACTATATTGTTGTAATTCAGCTCATCGCAAAGATATACCTGGATGCCGAGGTCTTTGTAATATTTGGCGGCATTCATCACGTCCAGGGATATTTCGTATGACGTGGCCGTATCATCGAAACGCAACGGCGGGGAGAACAGCCAGTCATCGGTACCGGAAGCACTGGCGAGCGGTTCGCGTATCGTAGGTATTTCGCCCTTATATTCCACATAGCTCCAGACGTTTTTGTCCTGATTCACATCAAAGGCCGAGAACGCCATTACATCTTCTTTGGTAGGAGCTATTTTCACATCCATCTCCCAAGGCTCGCCATAAGTGAATATGTCGGACTTCTCGGAGGCATCCGAAAGCTGGCCGCCGTTGTCGGCGACTATGTAAGCGACATATCCCGCATAGGGACGTTGCATTTCCGGCGAATAGACGTATTTGCTGTCGCCGACTACCGTGCCCACCTCCTTGTCGTTGATATAGACATGATATTTAAGATTGGCCATATCCATATAGCCGCCTTTGAGACCTCTGGTCACAGGTTCCCATGTAATTGTGGTGGCGTCCATCGTAACGTTTGTGGGCACACGGGGAGTGTCATATCCTATGAAAGCCTTCTTCGAGACCACAGGAGACTTCTTGTCGCCGAGATTGGCCATTACCGAGAATTTATGAGAGCCGGTCTCTATGTCGCTGAAATCCACCGATACGATCTTTCCGGCTACGCCGCTGCCTTTACCGTATTCCTCATCGTCCAGGTAAACGGTCCAGTCCAGTTCTCCGGACAGGGGTTTACCCGAGGAGTAATTGTCAGGCAGGAAGAATGTCAGCTTGCCGCTGTTCTGACCCTTGCCGAAATCCACCTTGTCTATTACGGGCTTTTGCAGAGGAGCGGGGTCTGACGAGGCCGGTATCACTCCTATGAACGGCATTCTCAAGGATGAGTCATAGTCGGCTATCATAGAGACGGAATTGTTCTTGGGGTCGATGCAATACAGGTAGGAGCCGTCGTTGGAAAGCTGGGCGTTCCAAAGATAGCAATCGTCCTCGGCATCGTACATGAGGCCGGCGCGCGCATACTGTGTGCTGACGCCCAGGTCCATAATCAGGGTCTGCGACCCGTCACGCTCTATGCGAACCAGATTGTTCTCGCGGTTTATACCTACCAGCGCATTCTCTTTTTCATTATAGCAGATAGAGGCGCACACTTTCTCCCAGGCCTCGTTGTTCACAACGGGTTCGGTCTCCTCTATCTTGCCGGCCGGCGCGGTAAAGAAGATGTATCCGGTACCGGCCTTATTCATAGAGTATCCCCACAGGGTGGCGTCGGTCGGGTCGTATGTACACGAGATATAGAGCGGGAAGAAACAGTCGAATCCGGTATCCGGGTCGGTCAGCGAGACCTTCAAGTCGGTGAAGACTTCTCCGGTAGCCGGGTCTGTCTCTATATAACGGTAATCGGATATACTGAACAGGCCTGTACGCAGACAGCTGCACATCTTGCCGTCCTGAAGCCAACCGATATTGTATTCATATCCGTCTTTTTCCAAATCCGAAGTGTACAGGAAGTCGGCAGAACCGTCTTCATTCAGTTTGTGCATACCGGACTCCATGCCTCGTGCTATCGTATGGTTATACCCGAGCAACACATTGTCGCTCGCAGCTAGTCTTGCGGGCAGTCCGTTCATTTTCTTAATGACGCGAGCGGGGCCGCCGGCGGCAGTACGCGCCTGAGGCCGGTCTTCGACTGCTCCGGCCATACTCTGCCCGCCTCCCGGCATCTCCGCTTTCGGGAACGGGGTCTCCGTCGTTCTATCCCGGGCTTCGGCCTTTTGTCCTGCTGCAAGCATGGCACACAGCAATATGGCCGGGACGTAAACATTAGGTCGTTTCATAATTTTACCGTGAGTTTAATGAAAAATTGAGTTATCGAGAATCTGGTGACCGGCGATAAAAAACATTTCATTCATAATGTCAAGTCACAGACGGATGTCCTTATCGCCATACCCACCTATATCAAGCATTTTGATTCCTGAGGAATCTCGCCCTCAAATTTACAATAAAAAGACACAGGTTCCATTTGATTTATATCAAAAAACTCCTGTGTGCTGCAAAAAACTTATCATAATTTGATTTCAGTCAAGTTTACCCCTGGCGTATGCGTTACGCACCCTTGAGAGTGTCTCCTGCGACATATCGAGATACTGGGCGATATATTTCAACGGTATCTGGCGTATCATCTCCTGCGGACGACCGCGCATCAGGGCGGCGTAGCGGGAGGCGGCGCTACCCGTGCCGATAATCACATACCGGCGTTCCAGCACATATAACTGCTCCAGCAGAAGTTTGAATACCCATGAGTGGATTTCGGGGTCATCGTTCACGAACTCGCGAATGATTGTAAAGGGGATGGCGTAACACTTCACCGGAGTGATGGCCTCGATAGAGAATATGGCCGGCGCACCCGTATGATACGAGGTGACGGAAGTCACCACATCGCCGGGAGACGCGAACCAGCGGGTATCCTCCTTGTCTTCCCCGTCATATACGCACCGGCAGAGGCCCGAAGCTATGAAAAACACTTCCGAACACACCTTGTCCTGGGCCACCAGCCTCTCCTTCCTGTCATAATCCCGCACGACGGCATGACTGACAAGACGGGACGCCGCCTCATCGGAAACAGGATAAACCTCTCTCAATATTTCTGCCAATGTAATCAAGCTGGAATTGTCCTGACTGTGATATAATGTCTTCTGCCGTGTCGTTCCGGGAATCGGGGGCCGGCAACGGCTCCCGGATTTCGCCTAAATAACCCTTACAAGCACAAAATTAGCCAATTCCCGCATCATCTCCAAATATTTTGACATATTTTCACAATAAGCCCCCGCCAAAAATGCAAACAGCGTCTCCGTACAGACATATTTACACAACGATGGCGGGCCTCACGGTCCGCCATCGTTGTGTCATAATAATTCGACTGAAACTAACTAATTAACCTAATATCAACATTTATGTTTCTACCTTAAATCTAAGAGACGATGTGTTCTCCATAGCGGCCGACGGACGGGGAGTCTTCCGGAAGAGTCAGAATCCCTCCGTCAGTCTCCTTTGCGGCGACCTTACGCAATTAAAACACCCCCGCAAATCATTTGTTCAAAGATTTCCGAATTAATTTCGATTTTTACGGACAGTCTCTTAAAACATAATCCAAGGGGCCAGGTCATATAGATATGAGCTGGCCCCTTGGGGTTGATACGTTTATGAAGGTCAAATCAGTTTGCGGGGCTTGATGTCCAGCTTGACGGGACGAATCATGTTCTCCGGAGCCAGGATAGTGTCAAGCTCTTCCTTGCTCAGGATGCCATGTTCCAGTACCAGCTCGTAAACGCCACGGCCTGTCTCCATAGCCTCTTTGGCAATCTTGGTGGAGTTCTTGTAGCCGATAATGGGGTTCAGGGCCGTTACGATGCCGATGCTGTTCTGTACGTAGGAACGGCACTTGTCCTCGTTGGCGGTGATGCCCTCCACGCAGCGTGTGCGCAGTGTCTCGAAGCCGTTGATGAGGATGTCCACGCTCTCGAAGTTGCACTGGGCGGTGACGGGCTCCATGGCGTTAAGCTCCATCTGGGCCGCCTCGGAGGCCATGGTCACGCAGACGTCGTTGCCTATTACCTTGAAGCATATCTGGCTCATCACCTCGGGGATTACGGGGTTGACCTTGCCGGGCATTATCGAGGAACCGGGCTGCATCGCGGGGAGATTGAACTCGCCCAGGCCGCAGCGGGGACCGCTGGCCATGAGACGGAGGTCGTTGCTGATTTTGCTGACCTTGGTGGCGACGCGCTTAAGGGCGGAGGAGTAACCTACCATCGCGGATGTATCGGATGTGATACCTACCAGGTCCTCGGCGAGTCTGATATCCCAGCCGGTGATGCGGCGCAGGGCCTCGACACACTTCTCGGCGTAGCCGGGTTCGGCGCAGATACCTGTACCTATGGCTGTGGCGCCCATGTTTACGGTCAGGAAGTCGGCGGCGGCCTCGTTCAGATGCTTGATTTCGTCATCCAGCACAGAGGCGAAGCCATTGAAAGTCTGGCCCAGAGTCATGGGCACGGCGTCCTCCAGCTGGGTACGTCCCATCTTCAGCACGTTCTTGAACTCCTCGCCTTTCTTGCTGAAAGCGGCGATGAGAGTGCGGAAGTGCTCCAGGAAACGGAGGTGGCTGAAGTACATACCGATATGTATGGCGGTGGGATAAGCGTCGTTGGTGGACTGCGAGCGGTTCACATGGTCATTGGGGGAGCAGAACTGGTATTCGCCTCTCTTGTGGCCCATGATTTCGAGGGCGCGGTTGGCTATCACCTCGTTGGCGGCCATATTTGTAGTGGTGCCGGCACCGCCCTGAATCATGTCCACAGGGAACTGGTCATGGTGTTTGCCGTCCATCAACTCGCGGCAAGCCTGGGCGATGGCCTCGTACTGCTCGTCGGTGAGCAGGCCCAGCTCATGGTTGGCCATGGCGGCGCCGAGCTTGGTTATTGCCAGACCCTTGATGAATTCAGGGTAGTCGCAGAGTTTGAATTTGCTGATTTCGAAGTTCTCCATGCCTCGGAGAGTCTGAACGCCGTAGAGGGCGCTTTCGGGCACTTCGCGGGTGCCGAGCAGGTCAGACTCCTGACGGAATCCGGTTTGATTACTCATGGTCATATCGGTTTTATAAGGTTAATTTGTCTGTCAACATCGTCGGCACATCCTTTTTAAGGTGTGCCGAATCACTTTGCAAAATTAAGACATTTTCCGCAGGTTTCCAAATTTAGTCCCTTCAAATTTTCCGCAAGGTGAAGGAACATAAAAAGGCGGGGCGTTCCTTTTGGACGCCTCGCCTCGATTATCAAAGATTTTTGGATTTACTTCTTAACCCATGTGCAGGTGTAAGGCAGGGATGCGAAGCTGAGAGTCAACTCGTATGTGCCTGCGCCGGGAGCCATCAGATTGGCGCCGTTCCACACAAGGTTCGTGGCTTCGCCGCCGAGGTTGATGTCCCAGTTGTCGTTGCCGCGGAACTTCCATTCGTCGCCCTCGGAGAAGGTGACTTCGCCGGTCCATGTCAGGAAGTCGGAGGAGGGAGTCATCACTGTCTGGGCGCCCCAGTTGTTGAAGCCGCCGATTGCGCCGTAAGATGTGATGAGGGTGGCCGAGTATGTGAGGTTGTTGACATCGACGATGCAGTAGTACAGACCGTCCTGAGCCACGCTGAGGTTGCCCGCGCCGCCGTCGGTGCTGAGAGTGCCTTCGGCACCGGCGGAGCCGTAGTTGGTGCCGTCCCAGTTGGGAGCGGATGTGAACTTGAACTCACCGTCCAGGTGGGCGTAACCCTCGTAATAACCCTTGTCGGCGTTAAAGGACAGACACTGGCTTGCCGTCTGGTTCCAGCCGTTGGAGACACCGGGAGTGTAGAGGTAAGACATCTTCTGGAACTTGTAGGTCATGTCCATCATGTTGATGGTGAGCAGATAGTTGCCGGCTTCCTTGATGCAGCCGGCGTTGCCGCCGTCCACAAGCGCGCCCTCAAGCGCGGTGTCGCCGTCTGTCACCGTACCTGCCACGAGTTTCCAGTCCTGGGTGTCGACAGCTGTCTTGGAAGCTATCTTCCACCACCAGCCGTTGCTGGCTGCGATCTGTTCCTCGGTTATGTCCAGTGTGATTGCGAATACCGGGTCATCGTACACGTTGTTGGTCGAATGTGTGAACTGGTAGTCGGCGGCAAGGGCCCAGTTGTTGATTGTGCCGACCAGATAATAGGTCTCGTCGATAGTGAAGTCCATGGGCAGCGGAGTCACTGTCAGGGTCTTTGCGGCGAACCATGTGTCGGGAGAACCCACACGCACGCTCTGGCCGTTACCCTCGAGGTATGCGGCGAAGCGCACATAGTTCTCCTTGGCGGCGGGACTCTTGCCCAGCTTCTCGCGGAAGTAGTTGTCCCACTCGGCGCAATTCACGGCGCCGTCCACCACGGCGAGCTGTGTGGCGTCGCTGTAGTCGGCCTGTGTGGCCAGCTCCATCACGAAGTTCACGTTGCTGCCGGCGGGGATGGCGGCGGCCTCCTCGTCGGTTAGGGCGAGCTGGATTACAGGAATCCGCTTATAGGAATAAGTGCCGTCCCAGGCTCCCTCGCCGTCAAGGTTCTGGGTAGCGTAGTCGGTCAGGTCAAGGGTATTGGCCTGCAGGGCGGAACCGAAGTCTACGGTGATGCCGCCTGCGCTCATTATGGTCTCCTGCGGATTCACCTGAGGGATACCCAGGCCGGGATTCTCCTCGCAGGAAGAGAAGCCTAAGGCAAGGAGAGCCACTGAGCAGAATAATGCTATCTTTTTCATTTGTTTTCTGTCTGTTTTATTTTTATTGGACAGGGGCGGGGACGCCGCCCTCTGTCTGTAAACTCATTGGGGGACTTGCCTGTATCAGCCTACAATCTCGAAGATTACTTTGGCCTTGGCGGGGTTGTTGAGGTCTACGGTCATCTTGACTGTGCCGCCGGGCCAGTCAGAAACCATCCATGAACCTTTGCCCTTCTCGTCGCCGTCGCCGCCGAGGTATGCGGGACCCTCGTAGACGTTGTCGGTGAAGGAAATCTCGACAGTATTATCCTCGTTCTGGGCACCGATGCTCCAGGAATTCCAGTCGCCGAGCTGGTCGTAGAAGCGGAACTGGAACTGGCCGGCGGGGATTTCGAAGGTACCCTGGTATATGCGGCTTTCCACAGCTGTCTCGGTAAGGACCATAGTGCTGCTGGCCACATCCCAACCGGTGCATGCGCCGATTACCCATATATTGTCGGGGAGCTTGACGGCGAAATAAGGCTGCACGCTCTTAAGGGTAATCCAGTTGGAAGGGATAGTCGCGTAGTCGCAACCGGGCACAGAAGAAATGACACGTACATATACGGGCACGGCCTTGTCGGAGAAAGTCTCCTCGCTCACATAGCCGAGCTGGTCGCACAGAGCCAGGGAGAGGCTCTCGCCGGGGACAGTGAAGCGTGCGCTGGTGTAAGCCTCGGGCAGAGTCTTGGCATCGCTCTTGTCTTCCTTAGTGGCCACCTCCACTGTGTAGGTGGGCACTATTCCCATGCCGTAATCGGCCTGGCTCACTGACAGTTCCACACCGCTGTTCTCGGAGAGCACGTATGTGTTGTCAGACAGAGCGGGTGTGTTGAGCACAAACTCGGTGGGACGCTCAAGACGGGGCTGGGTGTCCTCCTTGCAGCTGGTGAAGGCTGTGGAGAGCAGAACCGCAACACCCATCATCATAGATATCTTTTTCATTGTCTTAGCTTTTTGTCGTTATTGAAAAATTAATAACCGGGATTCTGCGTCATGCCCTGGCCATAGATGGCCGTAACGTTAGCGGGCAGAGGATAGAGGTTGTAGTGCGCGGGGAGTGCGGAACCGCCCTCTACGCCACCCTTCCAGGCCCACAGATAGGTGGAGCCGACGAAGCGGTTGTAGCGGATAAGGTCGGTACGGCGGGTCATCTCCCAGTAGAGCTCGCGGGCACGCTCGTCAAGCAGTGTGTTCAGGGTCAGCTCAGAGCCGTTCCATGCGGGCACACCTGCACGGGAACGGAGGTAGTTGACATAAGTAAGGGCCTCGCTCTGGTGGCTGCCCATGCGCAGCGCGCTCTCGGCGGCCATCAGGTAAACGTCGGCCAGACGGATTACGGGTACACCGGTGTTGTGCCACTTGCTTACGCCCACGGTGTTGTAAGTAGTCCAGTTGTAGCCGTCCTGGCTCATCTCCTGAGGAGTGGTCACACCGCAACGGTTAAGACCGGTGACGGGGTCTACGAAACGGGGCATGCTGCCGTCGGCATTCGCCTGTACGGCAGTAAATTTCATACATGCGTAACCGGCCTGGAAGTCGTTGAAGGGAACGTTCTGTTTCTTGAAGCCGGCGGACTCGGTAAGCCACAGATATGTACGGCCGTCACCGCTGTAACCGTTCACGAAGCTGAACAGGTCGGAGAGCTGAGGACGAGCGTGCATACAGCCCCAAGCGTCATTGGTGCCGTACCAGAGCTGGTTCATGTAACCGTCGGCTATATTGGCATCACCCTTGAGGATGTCGATGTCGGCCAGGGCCATGTTCTTGATACCGCCGTTCACGAGGAAGCAGGAACCGCCGTAGGGCTGTGTGTACTCGGCATCCTGGGGAATGTACCACAGTATCTCGTTCTGTGCGGGCAGGGAGCCGGCGGGAGCGAACATACGGTTGTTGGCGCAGAACAGGGACAGATAGTCATTGGCAAGACCTGAACCCTGGAAACCGCCGCCTTTGTGACGGTTGATTATGTTCTGCGCGTGGTCCCAGCACTTGGTCCACTGAGCTGTGCCTGTGTAGACCTCCGCATTCAGATAGTAGCGGCACAGAAGAGCCTCGACACCGTCCTTGCTCAGACGGCCATAGATGTTGGAGTCCTGGAACTTGGCGAGGACATCCTCCAGGTCGGCGGTCACTTTGTTGAAAAGCTCGGTACGGGTAGTCTGCTGAGGAACTTCGCCATAAGCCATATCGTCCCATGCCACGACACCGTTGCCGAAGAAGTCGATTACGTAATAGTAAGAGAGGTCGCGGAGCGCGCGGGCCTCGAGAATAAGCTGGTCCACATCCTTCTGCAATTCCTCATCGTAGGAGATGCCGTACTTGCCGGGGTCGGAGGCCAGGCGGATGAAGTCGTTGCAGACTGCGATATGTGTGTACAGACGTGAATATGTACCGTAGATGGCGGCATTGGTGTCGGACCATGTGCCCCAGCGGAGTTCGTCCACACCGCCGTCGTTGTACATCCACAGGCACTCGTCCGTGGGGAACTCTTCGAGCATGAAGACCGTACGGCTCCACTGGCTTGTACCGCCGTCAAGGCCCTTGATGTCGGCGTCGCCGTTAGGGCCTTTCTGGCCGGACACGGCAAGCGAAGAGTAGCACTTCGCCATCACATCTCCCAGGTAACCCCGGGGGTCTTCCTGGAATTTATTAGGAGTCAGGGCATTCGGGTCCTGAGGAAGCTGGTCGAGGTCGCTCGTGCAGGCTCCGAGGCCAAAGATGGCCATAACCGCTGCTCCTGCAAATAATTTATTGATATATGATTTCATATTTATTTACTTGAGATTGAGTTTATGACTTTAGAATGTGGCCACTACACCGAAAGTAAATGAAACGGGACGGGGATAAACATCAGAGTCGATACCGCCGGGAACCTCGGGGTCGATACCTTTGTAACGGGTGAGGACGAAGGGGTTCTGAACGGCGCCGTACAGACGGAGCGTACCCAGGCCGGCGTCAAAGATGTCACGGAAGGTGTAACCCAGGGTGATGTTGTCGCAACGTACGAAGCCGGCATTCTCCAACCAGTAGTCCGAGTAGTACTGGGAGTTGTTGAAGTAAACGTCAGCGTCTACGAGGTTACGCAGTGTGGAGTTGGTGTAAGTGTTGGCCATGAAGCTGCGTTTCGCACGTATGTTGTTATATACGTAGTTGCCGATGGAGGCGCGCAGCTGGAAGCCGAGGTCCCAATTCTTGTAAGAGAAGGTATTGTTCCAGGACATTGTCACCGTGGGGTCTACGTGGTGCTTGAACACGAGGTCGGCGCTGGAAATCTGGCCGTCGCCGTTCTGGTCCACGTAGCAGCCCTCGATGGGGAGACCCTGCTCGTCGTAAACCTGCTCGTAGAGTGCGAATGTATAGGCGGGATAGCCTACCTTGAAGGCCTGGCAGGTGTTGCCTGTACCGCCCATGCCGCCGCGCGGGTCGAAGTAGTTGGGGTCGTTGGAGTTGTTCAGCTTGGTAATCTTGTTGTTGTTCCAGGCTACGTTGAAGGCGGTGTTCCAGGTGAAGTCTTCCGTCATAACGGGCTTGGCGCTGACAGTGGCCTCGAGACCGAGGTTACGCAGAGTACCGATGTTCTGAATCATCTCGTTGGAGGTAGCGGCACCGGGAGCCACGGTCACCTGGGCGAGCAGGTCCTTGGACTCACGCAGATACCAGTCTATGGCTACGTTCAGGCGGTTGTTCCACCAGCCCATATCCAGACCTACGTTCCAGGTGGTTGTCTCCTCCCACTTCAGGTTGGGGTTGTAGACCAGAGGATAGAGGGTCGTGCTTACAAGCTGGCCATCCTTGTAATAGAGGCCGTTCCACACGTTGGGATAGAAGGAACCCTGGGTGGACTGCTGATAGATGGGCATATAGTCGAAGTAGCCGGCCACAGCCTGCTGACCGGTGATACCCCAGCCCAGACGGAGCTTGAACTCGTTCATGTTGTCCGCCCAGCCTTCCATGAAGGGCATGTTGTTAATCTTCCAGCCGAGGGCCACGGCGGGGAACAGACCCCAGCGGTTGTCCTTGCTGAAGCGGGATGTGCCGTCGTCACGCAGTGTGAAGGTCAGCAGGTAGGTGTCCTTGAAGCTGTAGTTGATACGGCCGTAGAAGGACATCAGCATCAGGTTACCGGTGTTCCAGTAGTACCAGGGATTGTAAGTCTTGCCGATGTTGGCTTCGGTAGAGGGGTCTACCGTAAGGATGTTGCCGGAAGCGGAGGGAGTGAAGAAACCGGCGGTGTCCCACTGGTTCTCGTTCTGACGGCCGTGGTCGTCCTCGCGCTGCCAGGAGTAACCGGCCATGATGTCGAACATGGAGTAGATGCTCTCTACTTCTTTCTTATAGTTGAGGTAGAACTCCAGCAGAGTGTTGCGACGCAGCTCATACTTGTAGAAGTTGTAGCCGGCGCCGTTGATGCTGAGGTTGTTCCAAGCGATAGGGCTGTTGGCTCCCACTACATATTTCTGTTCGCCTTTCTGGACGTCGTAACCGAGATTCAGGTTGGCGTGCAGGTCGGGAAGGAAGTGGAAAGCGTAATCAATCTGCAGGTTGCCGTTTGAACGCCACAGAGAGTAGACGTTGTCGGGGTCGACAACCTGGGCCACGGGATTCAGAGTACCCTGGGTGTTGAAGTCGTGGGCACCTGTAGTGGAGGTGCTCCAGCCGTTGTAGAAATAGGGGAAGGCGGAGTTGCCTGAAGCAGACCAGTCATGTACGGGACGTGTGGGGTCCGCGTCCACGGCGCCGGCGATGGCGCCCATGTCGGCGTCACGCTGACGGATGTAGTAACCCTTGGCGTTGGCGTTGATTTGCAGCAGACCGCCGAAGAACTTCGGATTCAGGTTGAAGCCTGCGGTGACACGCTCCATGTAGGAGTTCTTCATGATACCCTGGTTGTTGGTATAGCTACCTGCTATGCGGTAAGGAAGGAAACCTACGGTACCGCCGACACTCAGGTTATAGTCCTGAGAAACGGAGGTGCGGAGGATTTCGTCCTGCCAGTCGGTGTCGGCTGTGCCGAGAGCGCCGGCGGCATCGGAATCAGCACCCCAGTAATTGATAATCTTCTCCTTGAACTGACCGGCATCGAGCAGGCCCAGGGTCTTGCGGGGAGTGTTTGCGGTGACGGATGCGGAGAAGTTCACCTGCGGACGGCCTGCCTTACCTTTCTTGGTGTTGATGATAATCACACCGTTTGACGCGCGGCTACCGTAGATGGCTGTCGCGGAGGCGTCCTTAAGGATGGTCATGCTCTCGATGTTGTCGGGAGAAATCATACCCAGGGGGTTCATGGAACCGAAGGAGTCGTTGGACAGGGGCACGCCGTCAAGCACAATCAGAGGGTCGTTGGAGGCAGCCAGAGAGGCACCGCCACGGATACGGATAGAACCGCCGCCGTTAGGGTTACCGCCGTTAGCTGTCACAACCACACCGGGGCTTGCGCCGGTAAGCAGGTCCTGAGCGGATGTAGAGATACCGGCTTCCACTTCGGAGGGCTGGATGAGCGCTACCGAACCTGTGGCGTCGGATTTCTTCACGCTACCATAACCGATGACCACTACATCGTCAAGAGCCGTGGCGTTGGAGGTCATGACTATGTTGATGGTAGTACGGCCATCTACGGCTACTTCCTGAGGGTCGTAGCCTACGTAGCTGACAGTGAGTGTCGCGGAGGGACTTACAGACAGCTCGAAGTTGCCGTCGAAGTCAGTCGCCGCACCGTTTGAGGTGCCTTTTTCCATTACGCTGGCACCGATGAGCTCTTCGCCCGTCTCATCGACCACGTGTCCGTGGACGGTGATTTTCTGAGCTAAAGCGGGAAGTGTGAAGGCCAACAACATTGTCATTGTGACCCAGAACTTCCGATTCATGTGAAAACAAACGTTCTTCATGCAAGAATACAATTTAGTTCTACATTGGGTTAATATAAAGTTTATTCAAAATCATGTCTCGGACGGTCCGTCGCCCGCTCAGGCATCACCCGGCAAAAGGGTGTGCGGCAAATATGCGGGAATCATGACGGACCGCAGATACGGCAAGTATCAACACATATATCACAGCTGAATCATAGAATAAACGGCTCAAGCCGAATAAACGCCCTACACCGAGGGCCGCACAGGCTTCTTTTTTCTTACTCGAACCAATACCAACTGCGTTGTTTCGCCACAGAACGGTGAAAATGCAAAAGGCGAAAAGTACGGGCACAATCTTGGCTGTCACCAATAAACCGCTCATTACAAGCATCATAGAACAGCCTTAACGAGCCTTTCATGCTCAGATATGTTATATTTAGTTAACACTTAACCAAACTCGCGACAAAAATAGCTAAAAAATATGAAAATCCAACTATTTTTTACAAAAAAAATTTAACGTCACTCATCGGTATCTTAACATATCATTCACACGGTTGTTCATGTATGGCGGATATTATAACACTTGTTAACCCTTGCCGGCCTAAGGCCGGCAAGGGTTAACAATAGAGAGCCCCGTCAATTCAGGAATGAACGGCTCACACGACGTCGTATGGACAGGATGTTGAGCAGCGTCAGGACCACGGTCAGCACAAAGCCTGCGGCAAGAGGGAGCCAGGGACTGGCTTCCGTGGCGCCCATACCCCGTATCGAGTCAAGGTAGCTGCCTCGGAACAGGAACATGGCTACTGCCGCCAAAAGGTAGGCCAACAGATTGATACCCACCACCAGGCGGATATAGACTCCGCTGATAGTGTCCAGGTCCACGCCCAACATTATCAGCGAGTGGATTTTAGCGCGGTTTTTCTGCATAAGCAGACTTATGGACAGCAACAGGATGAAGAAGGAGAGGACAGTGATGAGCGCACCCACCGCCAGGGCCACACCGGTGATGACATTGACCAGGAAGCTGGCTGTGGAACCGGCCTTGTCACCGGCTATCTCGTAGTCGCGCGCTTTCATGAACTCGTTGATTTTGACATCGCCGGGGCTGTTCACGTCTATAATCAGGCGGGAGGGCTCCGGGGCCTGTGTGTGAGTGGAGAACTCGGCGTTGCTCCAGTCCATGAACTCCTGGGGGACCAGGATTGTGTTCAGACGGTTGGAGAATCCGGCTATGTAGGCTTTCACCTCGAAGTCGGGTTTGCCGTTATCCGGGCGTATGTGTACGAGCAGGGGCACGGAGGATATGGTCTGTTCGGACAGCTGGGCCATGCCCACGGTGCCGGCAAACCCGAAGTTGTAGAGACTCAGGTAGTCTTTGCTGACAATTATCGGCACAGTGGTGTCGCCGGGCTTATAGGTCCAGTCGCGTTCCTTTACGTCTATGAACTCAGAGGGTATCGACTCCAGGAATAGGTAGGTACTCATTCCGCTGCCCCCCTCTTGCCGGAGGGAAGCCGTGAGGCGATAGTCGGCGGCGGTGAAGCGGCCCACCTTCCGCACCCAGGGCTGTGACTCTATCTCCTCTATCTGCCCGGGAGTGAACGTGCTGGACGCACCTAAGGTGTTGGCCCCGGTGACACGCTTGTTTATGACCAGGTAGTCCTTGCGGATAAAGCTGTCCTCGTCCTCCCAGATAGGCCTGGCGTCCTCGAAGAACTGGAGGCCGAGAATCACAATAGCCAGGCCGGCGAAGTTGGAGAGGATGAAGCCCGACAACTGGGACAAGGAGAGGTTCTTATGCAGAAGTCGTCTTATAAGTCTTTTCATTTCTTTCCTGACTTAGAGGCTGTTTAAAGGTGTAACAGTTCGTCCACATGTATGCCTATGCGGTTACCCACGGATGTGGCGATTATGCCGGCTCCCTGGCGTGTGGCCTCGCCCTGGATTATCTCGGCCGCGCGCGCGTTGTTCTCGGCGTCGAGGTGGCTTACCGGTTCGTCTATCAGAAGGAAGGAGAAGGGCTGGCACACACAGCGGATTATGGCCACACGCTGTTGCTGGCCTATGGACATCTTGCCCACAGGGAAGTGCGAGCGCGAGTCTATGCCGAGCCGGTGCAGCCACTCCTCTATGCGCCCGCGGTCCGTGTGACCCGTGAGGCCGGCCTTCAGCTCTATGTTCTGCATGGCGGTGAGTTCGGGGAAGAGGTCCAGCTCCTGGGGCAGGTAAGCCAGAGTCTCGCGACGCAGAAGCTGCCAGCGGTCCGGACGTATGGAGGATATGTCCTGTCCGTCGAAGGCTATATGCCCCAGATAGTCGCGACGGTTGCCGTATATGTAGGCGCAGAGACTGGATTTGCCCGTGCCGCTGGGGGCCTCTATCACATAGTTCTTGCCGCGCCGGAAGGTGACGTCGCGGCGCCATACCTCGGAATCGGGTATGGACTCTTCCGCAAACACACGGGGCAATGTGTCGGTAAGCGTAATGGTGTCTATCACCGGTCGCTCTGTTTTCTTCATAACGTATATCTATATATTTGCAGACAACTTTATGTCAGTGTGCAGACAACCGAGAAGCGCCTCACTCTCGGCAGGGCGCTTCTCCGTGTGTATTCGTCGACAGGTTACCAGACAGCGACCGAATCCGCTACAGGCTCCTCGTAAAGCGAGTAATCCTCGCTTACATAAACAGAGTCGGCAGGAGAAGCCGCCATTGTGGATGAATAGGTTATGTTTTCCATCTCCTCTATGCCGGGGAATGTGATGGAGTTGTCCATAAATCCACGGAAGATAGTCATAGCCTCGGTGATGACAGTGAGCAACGGTGTCTTGACCTTCCAGGTTGAAGACAGCTTCACTCCGTTGCCGTCGGGTCCGAGTACCACCCATGCCTTGCCGAGCTTGGCGAGGTCATAGCCTTTCACGAGTTTGCCGCCATCCTTGGCCGGATTCAGGTAGATACCGGCATACTGGCCTACGAGTTCCGAGGGAAGTGTCCCCTTGCCGGACGCGGGAGTGCCGGGCAGACGGACAATGAGCGAATTGCCGGCTGTGGCTGTCTGGAAGAAGCTGCTCAGAGAGATTGTCTGACCGACCTCGGCAGGTGTCTTGGCATCGTTGAAGTTCAAAATCAAAGTGGCATCGGAGGCACTGGCAAAGGAGAAGCCGGAGGTACCGCTTATGTGGCCCAGTTTCTCGAATATTTCTCTGTCTGAAGGAGACAGGCCGCCCATTTTCTCGGCCAAAGCCTGAATCTTCTTGACCAAATCGGGGTTGATGGCGATAGCGGCTATCAGCGGAGACTCGTTGTCGAGTTTTGCCAGGGAAGCGGCGTCGATTTTCGCCATGGGGAGCAGGAACTGGGCCGGCTCCTCTTTGGAGTTGAACATACGCATCTCAGAGGTAGCCTCCGCATCTGTGAGTCTGGACTGATACAGCAGGAACTGGGCATCGTTGAAGCAGAAACTCATAGCCAGATTCAGCATCTGCGCGTCGCTCTGCTGCATATAGTCCTTCAAGTATGAGAAGTTCATGCAGAAAGAGGTCAAGGCATCCTCGGCCATAAGGTATTCGGTCACCTTCTCGTACTTGTTTTCGAAGCGTCTGTCTTTGTCCAGGTCAAGAAGCCTGTTCAGCTCATCGGTGTCCATGTCGTCGCAGAACCATACCCGGTTCCCCTTCACCGCCACCTTTTCCCAGACCTGATAGCCGTCCTCCTTGTCGAAATCGGCCTTGGCCTCGTCTTCCATCAATTTGATGAAGTCGTCGCCGTCACTGACGTAGAAGGTAGCCCATACATGTTTGTCCACGCTGAAGACGACTATGGACTTCGGAGTGTCTTCCATACATTTGAGCACTCCCTCTATCTTGTCCATGGCATCGTTGGGAATCTGCGCCAATTTTATAAGGTCTTTCACTTCTTTGGCGAAAGTAAAATCATCGCCTTCACTCTTAATGCCGAGTTGGTCCCAAGCGCTTGACAGGTCAATCATACCTACAAATGCAGCGTCGGCCGGCACGCAATCCATAAGGTCCTTCTTGTCGCGGCTACAGGAACATGAGGAGAGAACGGCCGCGCACACAAACATCAGCGTCATGGCCAATGTCTTAACTGTGATTTTCTTCATCTGGTTAACATTTAAAGTATTTGCGCGCAAAGATAAGTTATTTTTTCGCAAACTCCTAATAAATGCAAAATAATTTTAAGGGTCCGGACAGCAAAGAGCAAAAAGCCGTGTCCGGACCCTTTCTGACATATTATTTAAAGTCGATGTAACTTTTCAGGGCCTCCACATAGTCTTCGAAGGCTTTTCGTCCTTGTCCGGTAACACGGCAGACTGTCCGGGTCTTCCTGCCTGAAAAGCCTTTTTCCACATCGATATATCCGGCATTGGACAGTTTGTCAAGCTGCACGCTGAGATTTCCGGCGGTAGATTCGGTTTTTTCTTTGAGATAAACGAAATCCGCCTCCTCCACATTCATAAGAATAGACATTACCGCCAATCGCAGCTGCGAGTGCAGCAATGGGTCTAATTCTTTCATATCTTACGGGTTTTATGATTGATGATATAGCCGGGCATGAGCATCATGCAAGCGAATGAAAGCATAAATACCGGCATGAACCAAAAGGCATAAAGGGGTATCCCGCATATCAGACAGCAGGCAGTGAAGAGTCCTATGGCAACCCCGCATGAACCTCCTGTTATCAGTGATTTTTCCTGGACTATCAGGCCCTGTGCGATTTCCGCAAAGGGAACGACGACAAGCGCGTATATGAACATGAGATTCCATGCTTTTATGCCGACAGACTGAAAACCGAGACAGACAATTGTAGCGACAACAGCGATAATGCCTACCGCAAGCCATATCTGAGACGAAATCTTGTCTGAATAAGTTTTCACTCCACGTCTGACATCGGATTTTTTCGCCATAATCGGTGTGACCGTGCCTCCGATTGCCGGAATCAGAAACCAAAGCCAGTTCCATACCGGATTCATAGTCAGAGCCATCATAAGCCAGACCGCACCGGATACCGCGATAGTGAGCCATCCCCACATCAACATTATGTTACCGTCCCCTATGTATCTCTCTTTCGTACGCGAAATCATCTCGGCGATAATGCTTATGCTCTCTTGCTCGGTGAGTTTCTTTTCTTTCATTTTCAATACTTGTTTTTTAGTTTATAAATTGGTTTATAATATAAACCATCTCTGTTTAAAAAAAGCGGCACTCGCGATTACCGCTCTGATTCAGGAACAAATGAAAGTCGTGTGTCGCACGTAAAGGGTCAGGCGCGACCCATTTGTCATGTGGGCGAAGATGGATTCGAACCACCGAAGGTATAAACCAGCAGATTTACAGTCTGCCCCATTTGGCCACTCTGGTATTCGCCCGTTGTGGATGCAAAGTTACAGCTTTTTCTTAAAACTCCAAAATTTCGGTCCCACTTTTTTAAGAAATATTTCAACCGGATTATCCAGCCTTTGTCTCGCTTTAACCTGATTCAGGATGAAAGAAGCGGTGGATAAGGTATAACAATAATTGACGTAGCCCCGATTTCACAACCGAGGCTACGCGCTTGCTTTACCAATAAATCATCAAAATTGGAATATGTTTCACTATAACTGTCAAATGCTTCTGGAGGGGAGTGAGTCGGCACGACTAACATTCTCCGGGGGAACATCAACAGGGTAAGGGTGGTTGATGTTTCCGGATGCAAAGTTACAACCTTGCAAGCGAAAAACAAGGGTTTTGGGGGTCTTGTTCGTCCTGTTTTGATGAAAACGGACGAAGAACGGGGTAAAAACGCCTGTTTTTAGGCCGGCATATACCGTAAAGCGGCTTTTCTGTATTCCGTGGGTGTGATTCCGACTACATTTTTAAAGGCTACAGAGAAAGCGCCTCGGCTCTTGAAACCCACTTCATGACATATAGCCTCAATGGTGAGGGTGGCATTGCTGACAGGATTGTCCAGCAGACGGCAGGCCTTCGCTACTCTTCTCTCCGCCAGAACCGATTTGAACGTTTTGCCGTAATGAAGGTTCAGGGCCTTGGAGACGTAAGTGGGGTTGGAGCCGACAACAGTACAGAGGGTGGACATCTGAAATTCCGGATTGAAGACTTCATCGCTGCCGTCCATCACCTCACTGATACGTCTGATAAGGTCGGGGTCCGGCAAATCCAGCGTGTTCATCTTCTCAGGCTCTTCCGGCACATCCACGGCTGTCCTTTCCACCACTTCCACATGAAGCACCGGCTGGGGGCGGGCGGATTCCTCTTTGCGGTCGTGCATGTATTCCTCGTAGCGGCGCATCACATATCGGAAACGCAGGCGGTATCGCACCAGCATAGCAATCAAGGTGACGAGAACAATCAGCGCCCCGATGATGACGAAGTAGACCCATACCGGAGTACCGGATGCGAATATGCCTTTGCCGGATGTGTTGGACAATCGGTTTTCATACCCGTCTATCTTCTCAAGGAGGTCCAGCTCGCTGATGCTGGCGCCTTCGTTTTCCAAAGCTATGTTCTCGCGGTCCTTGTAATACCCGAACAGGTATTTCTCGGCCAAGGCGTCATTGCCGCCCCGGGTGTGAAACAGATACAGGATACCATTCATCCACATGGAGGACTCCAGGTCTCTGCGTTCACGGGCATCGGCGAGGAGATTTTCAAACTTTTCGGCGGCCGTGGCCCTGTCGCCCTCAGCCTCATATACACGTCCGTCCAGATAGATGGCCTGGGACTTGAACCAGCTCAGAAGCTGTTTGGGCACATGGCTGAGGGTATCGGCGGCAGCGAAATTGCGATGGGCGGACTTATAGTCGCCGTTCATGTAATCGCTGTAGCCACGGCAGACCATAGCCACATACGGACGTGTGGGCACCGTGGAAGGTATGTCGGCCTTCAGATAGCGGTTGACGTATGTCAGCACACGCGGAGACAAGGAAAAATCGCCAATCATGTTGTAGACGGCGAAGGCCATGGCCTCGTAATTGTCCACTCTCTCGGCGTTTTCGTATGCCTGTTTCAGATAGCCGAAAGCGTTATCGCTCTCCGCGCCGGGCACGTATGAGCTCTTCAGCTTCTCTTCGCCGCTGACATTCACGCCCATATTCAGGTAGACATAGGGAATAATGTCGTTGAAGTCGTTGGCCAGACAGATTTTCTCGGCAAGGCGCAAGTACTGGTAGGCGTGGCCGGTCTGCTTATATACAGTGGTGTAGACGTGGGCCACATTTATGCAGCTTTTGGCTATGCTTAACATATCGGCGCGGTTGGTTACGGTATCAAGCCTCTGAATCACGGCCATATAGCAAATCATGGCAGAGTCAGGCTGCACCGGTTGCCGCAACGTGTACGCCACACCTCTGTTAAAAAGGGTGTCTATAGACAGGTTGCGCATGGAGGGAGGACAAGACTTAAGAGCCTTACGCAGAGAACCGAGGTCCACGGATTCTGTATCGCCAAGGCCCATGAAGTCAACGCTCTTCTCTCCGGGTTTGGCGGCAGTGTCACCGCCAAAGCCATGACCGCCCCCTACGCATGCGCACATCAGCACCACGCAGAGAGCCATTATTCCAAAGAAAAAGAAATGTGACCTCTCGGAATGTCTCATAAAAATAAGAAGCACGTTTATACAGTTATAGCATACTTACGGGGAAGACCCGGGGCGCGTATCAGGCAGTCAAGTCAGTTTTCGGGCGCAGACGAAGCCGAGGAGAGAGTGTCCTTTAAAGGCAACGGCTCATGTATCACTGCCGGTGCGGGTCTGGGAAGCCTGTTCGGCAGCGGAAGGATACTGTCCGGACTTACGGTATCCACACGGATTATCACCGTCCGGCTGTCACCGCGCCAGGGCATGGCGTAGCGATATGTGCGGTACTCCACACGCAGGGGCTTGCCGCTGTTCTGGAAAGTCCGCAGGGCTTTGCCGATGTTTCCGGAAGTGGAGAAAACGAAGTCACCCTCAAAGACGCGGGTGGTGTCGTGCATAGACTTATAGGGGATGAGGTTACCCTCGTATGTCTTGAAGACATTTCCGCGCTCCTCCACATGGTCCACATAGCCGTACTGCACGGCATCCTGCACATACGGGCCACAGAACCAGTAAATCAGAAGCCAGACGACTACAATGAGGCCGAGTACCAAGGAAGCCCATACGGTCACCTTACGGCGACGTCCGGCGGGCCTGAGATGTTCCCATTCGCTCTCCGGATTGTCCCAATAACGAGGGTCGTCAGGACTATATCTGGGTTGTTTCGGCGCCTTTGGTTCTTCTGGTTCAAAGCCGTCGAACAACTCTTCTTTATCGTCGTCGTTTCTATTGTCAAACATTCGTTTCTAAGGTTTTAACAGTTGAAGTCCTGGAGGTATATATAGCGGTGTAGACACCCAGGATTATAAGCATCAGAGTCTGGGCGCTCCATACCACTATACTGAATGAGGCAGCCGGAGCGTATGCCACCCCGTAGAGGTCAAGGCCGAAAATGATGCAGACATTCCAGGGGCCGAGGCCTCCGTTGCTGGGCACGGCCATGCCTATGGACGAGAGTACGAAGGCCACCAGACATGGGAGCAGACCGAAGGCGGAGCCGGGTTCAAGCACCAGGTCCATTGTGCAGGAAAAGGCGAAAAACGCCAGATATAGCTGCAAAAAGTAGCAACCCCAGATGGCCGAGGTGTAAAGAACAAACAAACCACGTCCCCTCATCCGGGCAATGGAGGCGAACCCTCCCCACACCTCCCCCGTCATACGGCGGAGAGCCTTTACAGGACGAGTGTCACGCAACAGCCAGACCAGGCCGCCGCACACCGACAACGCGCCTATAAGCCATAGCCAGAAACCTACGGAACCGGCCATAGCCGCCAGGGACTCGCCTATGGGGTATTTGTTCAGGAAACTCATTATCTGGTCGTGTGCCAGACCTAAAGTCAGGAGCAGGAGCAACAATACCGTCAGAGTGTCCGAAAGGCGGTCCGCCACCATAGAGCCGAGCACCTTGGTGAAAGGCGCCCGCTCACGTTGCGAGATATAAGTGCAGCGCCACACCTCGCCCAGCCGAGGAAATACCAGATTGAGGGCGTATGTTCCGAAAATAGAACAACACAAAGCCATCAGAGGAGGCTCCACCCCAAGGGTGCGCAATTGCAAACGCCAACGCAATGCTCTGAAGATATGAGACAGAACGCTCACAGCCATGGCCAGCAGAATCCACTTATAGTCCACTCCGTGGCGTATGGTGTGCCATAACTCGGCGAAGTCTATTTTAGTGAACATATACCAGACCAGAAGCACGGTTATGGCAAAAGGCACCCCAAACCTCAGTATTCGACCGAGGAGCGAGCTTTTGCCGGCGCTATCTGTATTTTCGACATTCATTGACATTAGGGAGCAAAGTTAGTCATAATTTCGGATTGAGGCAAACCGCATATTCAATTTTAACACAAAAACGGATAAAAGACCGGGGAAAAACCGGTAATGGCTATTTGCGGTCAAAGTCAGCGGGGATTTCTCCCCAGGTTTCCGTCTCCCACTTGTGCAACGGGTTGGTAAGTTCATGAGTCTGGAGCCACCGGTCTGCGCGGGCTATAACCTGCCGCAGGTATTCGTTGGCAGGCGAGGGAGTCAGCCTGGTACGGGCACGGCGCATCCGCACCCAGCTCATGCCGGTACGGGAGTCCGAGTAAATCGGGCGTCGGGATTCCCCTCTTTGGGCACAATAGGCCATGGCGTGGACTATGGCCAGGTATTCCCCGATATTGTTGGTGCCGGAGGGCACGGGGCCAAAATGAAAAAGCTCGTCACCCGAATCAAGGGCCACACCCCGATATTCCATGGCACCGGGATTGCCGGAGCAGGCGGCATCTACCGCTATGCCCGAAGTATCTATCTCGGGGAAAGCGGAATAGTCGAGTTCGGTACGTTTATGGGTAAGAAGATGCAGGAGCGCGGTGGCGTCGTCACTACCCTCGCGGAAAGCCTTGACGGCAGCGTCATACGAAGGAAAGCTCTTGAACCTGGCCCCGGGAAAAGTGGATACCTGTTCCTCGCAATCCTCCCAATTGTCATAGATACCGGGCTCTATCCCTTTCCACACCACATAGTATTTGCTCTTCTTGGCCATAGCGATATATTTTTGTGCAAAATTAGTTAAAAAAGCGATATGTAAGCCTCGGTTATGGAATTTTTAAGTAATTTTGCAGGTCAAGCCGAAGAGTTTACCCGGCGGGAATGCAGTCCTCTGACATTCCGACACCTTTTTAAACTCTAAATTATGAAGATAGCGATAGTAGGATATGGCCGAATGGGCCACGAAGTGGAGGCCATAGCCAAGGCTCACGGCCACGAAATAGCAAGCATTATCGATGTGGACAACCAGCAGGACTTCGAGTCCGAGGAATTTCGCTCTGCCGACGTAGCTATTTGCTTCACCGGCCCGCAAGCCGCCAGGGAGAATCTGCTGAAGTGTTGGGACGCCGGGCTGCCGGTGGTGAGCGGCACTACCGGATGGCAGACCGAGGAGGTAGCGGCCGAAATCAACGAGCGCTGCCAACGCGGAGCCACACTGCTGTGGGCACCCAACTTCTCCATAGGCATGAACGTAACCAACGCGGCCACACGCCTGTTGGCCCGTCTGCTCGGCCCCTATCCCGAATACAAGGCGTCTGTCCACGAGATACACCACATACACAAGAAAGACCACCCCAGCGGGTCCGCCATCCTGCTGGCAGACAGCATAGTGGAAAACAATGAGCGCTACGACGCATGGATGGAGGAGACAGGCTCCGCCATGCCGGACAAAACATTGCCCGTGACCCACGAGCGCATAGGTGAAGTGTCCGGCATACATGAAGTGAAATGGGACTCCGACAACGACATCATCACCCTGAAGCACGAGGCCAAGAGCCGCAAGGGCTTCGCATACGGCGCCGTAGTGGCCGCCGAATGGCTGAACACCGCTCCCAAGGGACATCTCTACTCAATGAACGACGTACTTAAAACAATGATTTAATAGCCGTGAACACGACCGACAATACCGCAAACACCCACCCTAAAGGTGGATTCAAAGAGGATTTCCTGGCCCGATGCAAGGCCAACACCACCAAACGATGGATTCGATTTTCGATAGTCTCGATAGTATTCTTCCTTTGGGTGATATGGCTCGGCAATCCATGGGTCGGACTATTCTGGTTTCTCCTGTTCGACATCTACATAACCGGCTATATACCCTTCACCTGGTGGAAGAAGTCCAAGAGCAAGGCCACACGCACCGTCATGGGATGGGTGGACGCCATAGTCTACGCCCTGATTCTGGTGTATTTCATCTTCGCTTTCCTGGGCCAAAACTACCAGATACCCTCCTCAAGTCTCGAAAAGACGTTGCTTACCGGAGACTACCTGTTGGTCAACAAGGCTGTCTACGGCCCGCGTGTGCCGCAGACTCCCATCCATTTCCCGCTTGCCCAGCACACCCTGCCTATAGTGGGGGGTAAGAGCTACATCGACGCGATACAGTTTGACTACCACCGTCTGCCCGGCCTGCGCGGCGTGGAGCGCGGCGACATAGTAGTCTTCAACGCTCCCTGCACCGACACAGTGGCCCTTGGAGTGCCCTCCGATCTGGACTGGTACCACCTGGTGTATCAGCTTGAGAAAGAAGCGGGCATACCGGATGCCCGCCAATACATAAAAGACAATGAGGCGCAGTTCGGCAAGATAATCGTGCGCCCTGTGGACCGTCGCGAGAACTTCGTGAAACGCGCCATCGGCCTTCCCGGCGAGCGTCTGCGAATCAAAGACGACATCGTCTATATCAACGGGAAAGCGCTTAAAGAGCCCAAATATGTGCAGCACAACTATATAGTACCCGTATCTACACAGATTCCGGACTCCCGGTGGGAGGAACTGGGAGTGTCGCTCAAGGATGCGGGAATGCCACGTTCCGAGAGCGGCATGCTCTTCTACGATGTGCCGCTCACCGACGAAGCCCTGGCCAAAGTGAAGACTTTCAGCGAAGTGACAGGTCCTATACAACGACGCAGCGCCGTCACCGAACCGTACACCTACGGCATCTTCCCTATCTGGGGCAACACCGGCTGGAGTCTCCAGAACATGGGAGAGTTTTGGATTCCCAAACAGGGGTCCACGCTGCACCTCACACTCGCCAATCTGCCTGTATACCGCAGAGCGATAGAGGCATACGAAGGCAACAAGGTAGAGGTGCGCGACGGCAAGATATACATCAACGGCAGACAGACAGACTACTATACCTTCAAACTGGACTACTACTGGATGATGGGCGACAACCGCGACAATTCGTCAGACTCCCGTTTTTGGGGCTTCGTGCCTGAAGACCATGTCATAGGCACCCCGGTAACCGTCCTCATTTCTTTCGACCAGGAGAAAGGCTTCCCCTCCAACATCCGTTGGAACCGTGTGTTCAAAACTCCCAATCCTGACAAGTGAGCCGGAATATAGTGCCATATCTGGCAGGCGCGGACTGGTATAGAGCATGGCTGCGGAGCCGCATCAAGGGGATAGAGCCGCCCGCACCCGACATGGCTCCAAACCGGGGGCTGATACGTGGTGCCTGGGGTATTCAGACCCTCACGGTCCCCATTGAAGGCGGACGCAGACGCATGGCCCGCATACCCTATACGCAACTGCGGCTGAGCGAGCATGACGATTGGCGGCACAAGCATCGCCAGGCCATAACCAGCGCTTACGGCGCGCTCCCCTACTTCTCCTATTTCATAGACGAGGTGGGCGCTCCTTATGCCACTGCCGCCACTCTGGCTGAGTTGAACGGCGGCCTACATTCCGCCCTGGTGAAATGCGCCGGTCTGGAACATCTCGCCGACTGGATAAGCCTTCATCCCGAGGCCCCGCTGCCTGCCCGCCGTCCTTCGGAAGTACCGGAAAACCTATCCGCGCTTGAACTGTTGTTTCTATATGGTCCCGAGACCATTTTTCATCTCCTCTGAGCCCGAATGAGAAATATTTGTCCACATATCCCCTTTCGTCTGCTCACAGCGCTGCTGATGGCGCTGTGGGGGCTGTGCCCTTGCAACGCCGCAGCTCAGGAGGATATACAGGCCCCGAAACTCAAAATCAAAGAGTACAGGGGATATTACCACATTGTGGACGAATATGGAGACACCATCCGCATGACCATAATCAACGACTTCTACGTCTACGCCCCCCTGCGGTTCAAGAACAAGAAAGAAGAGGATTTCTACTGGCGGACGGTACGAGACGTGCGCAAAGCCCTGCCTTACGCCAAAATGGCCTTCAACACTCTGGTGGAAACATACGAGTACATACAGACCATACCGAATGAAAAGGCAAGGGAGGCGCATCTCAAAAATCTGGAGAAGGATATTTTCAACAAATACAAACCTGTAATCAAAAAATTCACAAAGTCTCAGGGCAAGGTGCTGCTTAAGCTAATAAACAGGGAGACGAACCAGTCAAGTTTCGGTATCGTCAAGGCTTTCTTAGGCAGTTTCCGCGCCGGCTTCTGGCAGACATTCGGCCGCTTCTTCGGCATGAACCTGAGGCAGAGCTGGAGGCCGCAGAAGAACCATGAGGACGCCATAATAGACCGCGTCGCCACACTCATTGAACAAGGCACTCTATGACTTGACTATATTAATCTTTTACCGACGACTATGACTTTAGACGAAAGACTTGAGAAAGCGCGTACCCTGCGCGGGCAAGGATATAATTGCGCCCAATGTGTAATGACCTCTTTCCCGGACATAACCGGTATGAACGACGAAGAAGCCCTGCGCGTATCCATAGGATTCGGCGGCGGTGTGGGAGGCTGCGGAGAGGTTTGCGGCGTGTTCTCCGCCATGGCGATGCTTGAGGGAATGAGAACGCCCGGTGGTCCGACCGACAAAAAGGATGTGTACGGTTCTATCCGCGACCTGCGCACTCTCTTCACTGACCGATTCGGCCATCTGCTCTGCCGGGACCTCAAAGCACCCGGACACACTGTGTCGTGCAACAACCTTATCTTCTACGGCATAGAAATTTACCACAACCACCTCAACAACAAATAAATACGATGCTGTCCCTCTCCCGCGCCATAGCCACGCTTCTGCTGTGCGCCGGTCTGTATGCTTCGGCCCAGACCACCGAGACACGTATCTTCGACCCCGCTTTCAAGACTCTTAAGGTTGAGGTGAACGGAAATTTCATGGCCCAGCCGGTGGTAAGTCTCGGAGGCCCGGACCAGATATGCGTCAGTTTTGACGAAATGGGTGATGACCGCAGCTACCTGCGCTGTTCCCTGCTACACTGCGACTCCGACTGGCAGCCATCCGACCTGCTGGAGAGCGAGGTGCTGGACTCCTTCAACGAAATGGATATAGATGACTTCGGCTTTTCCGCCGGGGTCTTCCGCCATTACGTAAACTACCGCATCTGCATCCCCAACGATGTGATGAGTCCTCTGGTCTCCGGCAATTACCTGCTCAAAGTGTGGCGCGAGGAAGACCCGGACACCCCGGTACTCCAGGCCCGTTTCTCGGTATGTGAGGACGCGGTGAGGGTCAGCGGCCGGGCCTCGTCCATCACCGACAGGGGGGTGAACGATACCTGGCAACAGCTGTCCCTGCAAATCAACACTGACAAATATAGCATCAACGACCCCTACAACGAGCTTATAATCAAGATAAAACAGAACGGGCTGGACGTAACGCCCACACAGAAACCACGTCCGCTACGCACCGAACCCGGCAAACTCATTTACGAGCATAACCGCGACTTCATATTCCCGGCAGGCAACGAATTCCGCCGCTTCGAGACCGTGCGCACCAACTATGCGGGTATGCACATCGAGTCCAACAGATATGTGGATGACGGTTACACGGCTTTCCTCACCGAAGACACAGAGCGCGCCTCCCGCCCATACATATATGACTGGACTCAGTACTCCCGCTTCAAGATAGACGAGTATTCAGCCACCGACCCGGACCTCGGCGCCGACTATGTGCAGACAGTCTTCACCCTTGATTTCCCGCAAATCACCAACGGGGACGTAGTGCTGGACGGCGAGTTCGTACGAGCCATGCCCGAAGAGGAACGCAAACTGCATTACGACCCCGCCACCGGCAAATACAGCACCTCCCTGCTGCTTAAACAGGGAAGCTACAACTATCGCTACGGGGCACGTCTCCACAAGGGGGACACCACCCCGAACTTCTCTCTGATAGAAGGAGACCACTACGAGACCCGCAACGAGTACACCGTAGACGTGTACCACCGTGCCCCCGGCTCCCGTTACGACCGCCTCATAGGCTCCGCCATCATCTATTCCCAGCAATAAATATTCTTAAAATGCTTCAGATACAGGACACACTTGTCTCGCTTGACGTTATAGAGCGCTGCTTCCTATGCAACCTTGACGCCTGCCACGGCGAGTGCTGCGTCGAAGGAGACGCAGGCGCGCCCATAACCCCCGAGGAATACGAGAAACTTATGGAAATAACCCCAGCCGTATGGGACTTTCTTACCCCGGCGGCCCGACGGGTGTTGGAAGAACAAGGCCCCGGATACTATGACGAGGAGGGGGATTTGGTGACATCCATAGTGGACGGGCGCGACTGCGTGTTCACTACCTACGACAAGGGGGGTATGTGTCTGTGCGCGCTGGAAAAGGCTTTCCGCGAGGGCAAGACGGACTTCTACAAGCCCATCTCATGCCACCTTTACCCGGTGCGCCTCAAAGAAGTGGGAGGCGGCGTTACGGCCCTGAATTACCACAGCTGGAAAATCTGCAAGGCCGCGGAAGTGCTGGGGCGGGCCAAAGGAGTACACGTATATCAGTTCCTGCAGGGCCCGCTGGAACGTCGTTTCGGCAAAGAATGGTACGCAGAACTGTGTCTCGCCGCCGAAGAATGGCTGAAACAGAAAAAGTCCTGACGGCTATACGTCTGGACAGAGCCTTGACAACTTACTGAGAATCAGATAAGATGAAGGGCGTGCAGCTCTTCGGCTATCTCGCGGCCGGTGAGGGTGCGTCGGCGGGTGATTATGTCTGCCAGACGCTCCACGTATGGCCGCAGACGGGGATTGCCGAATGTGCGGTGCGCCTTCATCAGCGAATTCTCATAGAAGCTGCGGATTTCATCCTCCTCAAGCTCGCATACCTCCTTACCCTCGGACTCAATCACCGGATATAGGGCGTGAAGCATCTCCGTAGGGTCGGCCCCGTTCTCGCGCACCAGGCAGCGTGCCAATACGTTAGACAGGACCAAAGATATAGTTATCTGATAGTTGCGCATCAGCTTGTGCCACTGCGCCTTGGGAGAAGCAGCCTGCGAGCTGCCCCAAAAGAACTCATTTGAGAACAGCACCATCGGGCCCTCCTCATCCACACTGACACGCACAACGGTGTCGATAGCATCGACAGTGGCCAAAGCCAGCGTCATGCCGGCCAGGCCGTAGCATCGGTCCTCCTCGCTGCGATAAGCCAGCGGAGAGGCTATTTTCTTATTTCCTTTTTTCTTGCTCATCGTTATAAATCATAACGGACTTTTTCTGAAAAAGTTTTGCCGGCGTAAGACCGGCTCAATCGGTCAGAACAATACCGAGATTGTACCGGATATGGAAAGTCCCTCAGTCGGAATAAGCGGGTTCAAACGGTTGTCACAGCCAAGCACATTGTCTATGGCGGCGGAGAAAGTGTATCGGTCCATGAGCGTGTAACCGGCATGGAAACCGAGGTCGTATATGTCGGGCAGACGGAAAGAGACATATTTGCCGTCGGCCTCGCCGTCAGTGAAATTATGGTCGCGAGCCGAGAGTGTCTTTGACTCGCCGAGATAGAGGCGACGCACTCCACGGTATGTATAGGAGGCTCCGACAGTCAGCCCTTTGAGGGGGGTGACGTCAGCGCCAAGTCCGCAGGTCCAGCGCGGACGGTCTGGTCCGTTGAAATATCCGTTCTCGCCGCTCTGACGCTGATAGGTTAACGAACCGTTCACTGCCAGTACAGTCCCGAGCTTATACTCCGCGTCGGCGCCAAGCGAGAATCCTTTGAGCGACATTGTCGACATATCCGCCAGACGGAAAGCCGGGTTCATCTCATCCTGGGGTCCGAACAGCAGGTAAGGATACCACCCGGTAAGCGGCGTGTTATGCGCCACAGCGTATGAGACGTGTACCCCGGCGCTGAAACCCGAGAAACTGCCTGACCTGAAACCGACAGTGGCATCTACGGGTGAATACTGCGGCAAGGTGTTCAGCAGCATAGGACTCTGATACATATCCAGCTCGGCGCGGGAAGCGAGCGTGTTGGGCTTCACTCCCCCCTTGGCGGTGAGATAGACTATTCCCTTGCCTTGCGAATAGCTGAGCGCCACATCCGGCGCCACATGGAGGGTGGCGAAATCTTTGGCGGAGACTATGTCCCAGCTCAGAGCCACACTTACGCCCGCACGTAAGCTCCAGGGGCCTCGGGTATACGTGTATGCCGGAGTTACCGTGGCTATTCCATAGGACTTAATCGGACCGTCGGGACCGTTTACAGAGGGCTTGTTACTGTACAGCAGCTCATTCAGCTCAAGTGTCAGGGAGATATTTCCGGCATCCGGAATCACATATCCGGCAGTCGCCCCCACGCGGATGTCGTTCTCGCGGGCCGGACTGAAGCTGAACGGCATACGTCCCTCCTCGTTGAAGACATTGCCATAGAACCGACGGTAACCGAAGTAGCGATAACCGAGGTCGCCGTCCACAAAGAAGCCGGAAGGATTCCTGACTCCCTGCCACCTGGCGCCGAAAAGGAAGTCATTCAACGTCTGGGTAAGTGCGGCAAAAGGCTTGCCGTCACCGTTGAGCTGTCCCGAATAATAGTTGAAATAATTCAGGTGATAGGCAGCCGAAGCCGATAACATTCCGGCCCCCTCGAATATATGCGAACCGTAGAGGTTCAACGTCTCGTCATAGAGTTTCTTTCGTGCCGGTTTCACATCCGGTACGGCAGTCGGTCCTGTCTCCGCATCCGGGCGGAACAGCGACGAGGAGTTGTGCTGCAGCCATGCGCCGAATGTAGTATGGGGATTGTCCACGAACCTATATCCGGCGCTCAGCGAAGTGTTGAGATAAGACCCGGAAGTCAGAGACACATAGCCCCTGTAGGTGTCCGGCAGCGAGATGCCGGCGTCTGTGGAGCGCATAGTCTCGGCAAAGGTTTCGGGCATGACGGGAAGCGCCTCCACGTTCACCGGGAGCGAGCCTTCGGGCAGATGCAGCTGCAGACGGCCCGGCAGTCCGCTCTTACGGGTGTGTCTGCGTATTTCGGCCTTATAGTCGCCGGTGGCCGTCAAGGTTCCGGAAAGGTCCTGGGCCAGAGCCGCAGGCAAAAGAGCCGCACACGGCAATATCATCAATACGCGCTTAAGATTGCTCATTGTTTATACTTTTTAAGACCGTTAGCTATCAGCGACTTGACTTCCGCATTATCGCCGGGATAATTGCTCTGCAGCGACTCCAGATACTGGCGGGCGCGTTTATTGTCGCCCTGGGCGGCATAGGCCTCGGCCAAAACTATATAGCCCATGGCCAACTGGTCGAAGTCGTCACATCCCTTGTCTGTGAACTCAAGCATCAGTTTCTCGGCCTCGCGGGCATTGCCGCTCTGCAGACAGATGCGGGCCATCTTCACTGCCGCCGCGCCCCCCTCGGAAGTATAGGGGTCCGCGGCCAGAGTGCGCAGTAGCGCCATTGCCTCCTGCGTGCGTCCGGCCTGTATCAAGGCGTCCGCCTTTAGCGAATTGGCCTCGAAACGCTCCTCTGCGGTGAGTGAGCCGAGGGTAAGATATGTGTCGGCATACCGCACCGCATCCTCCGGGTCCGCGGCACTCTTCATCAGTCCACGGTAAGCCTGGCCGGCATATTCGGCGCCACCTTGCCGCAACAGCTCTCCATACAGCCTTTCAGCCGCGCTCCTGTCACCCTTCGCCAGCGATATATCCGCTTTCATCCGCAGGGCCGGGAGAGCCGAATCGCTGTGTGAGTAGCGTGTCAATATCTGGTCCAGGGCGGTCAGAGCCTTGTCTGAATTACGGGTATCGCGGTACACCTGCGCCAGCGTAATCAGAGCGTCCGGACAATAGCGTCCCCGGGGATAATTACGCAGATATTCCTCCATGGGCGCCGGGTCGGTGGGCCTGGACTCCGTGGCGGAGAGGGCGCTGACGTATGCCATGCGGTCCATCTTGTCCGCTTCGGGCCGGGGTGCGCCGGGCACTGAGGCCAGATAGTCCATATACTCGCCTATGCGCCCCTTGTCCGAATAGTAAGACATAAGGTACTCGGAAGCGGCTCCGGCCTGGGCGCTGGTAGGCCATGCGGAGATAATCGCCTTGTACATATCCACGGCCTCCTTCTCATGCCCTGTCTCGGCGTAACGCACCGCCGTCTGCACCTTGCTCTCGCGCAGCATTTGGGAGTCCGGAGCGAGACGCGCAAGACGCTCCTGGGCACTCACCGCGCCCTTGAAGTCGTCCGTGGCCAGACAGGCCTGAGAGAGTTCATAGAGAGCCTGCTGTGTCCAGGTACTCTTGGGCCACCTGGCCATCATTGCCTCAAGACCGGCTTTCTTGCCTGCCTCGTCACCCATCACCCCTTTCAGGCAAGCGGCCTGCAGGGCGGCATAGTCGTGGCCGCCTCCCTGAGTATCGGCGGCCGCCTCCTGATAAGCGGCCAGCGCGGCCTTCACATTGCCCATATAATTGTCACAGTCGGCCATGCGCAGACGGGCGTCGGAACGCAAGGCGCCTGCGAGGGCACCCGGACCGGTTACGTTCAGTGCGTCTTCCAATGCCTTGCGGCTGGCCTTGTAGTCGCCGGTCTGATACAGGGCATAGCCCATATCGTAATAAGCCTGACCACGGTTGGAGTCGGTGCGGGACGCGCCTCTTAAATACAGGCTGTAGGTCCGTGCCGCCTCGTCATATTTCTTCTGTGAATACAGGGCCTCGGCCAGCCACAGGCGGCTCTGCGAGGTCAAGTCGTCGTTGCCGCCGTCGTTTACCGCGCGCCGCAGATAATATTCGGCCTCCCTGGCGTTGCCTGATGCCAGCTCGGAGACACCCAGTTCGTAAAGCGCCTGAGATATGAGTCCGCGCACAGAAGCGGAAGGTCTTTTTATGCGGTCCAGCTTCTCCAACGCTTTCAGGTATCGTTTTTCGGCCATATATCCTATGGCGAGGTACTCGTCTACGGCTGCCGTATATTTGGAGTCGGGGTAACGTGTGCCGAACTCTTCGAGCAGGGTGCTGGCCGAGCCGAAGGGAACACGGCCGCCGGCGGCCACGGAGGCCGCGTAATTGTATAGCGCCGTCTCGGCCACTCCTCCGTCGTAGGGCTGACGGGCGGCCTTGTCAAAGCTCATGGCGGCAGCCGTATAGTCACCCCGTCGGGCCGCGGACTGTCCCATATAGAGCGACGCGCTCTGGCCTATGGCGCTCTCGGCGCCGGTGACGGCGGACAGATATTCCTCGGCCTCCGTGAAACGCCCATCGTCGTAGGCCATCACGCCGAGCAGATAAGGCGCCGTAGGGGAAGTGGTGAGCTTAGGCTGTCTCATATAGCGCGCCAGGTTCTCGGCGGCCTTGGCGCGGTTGCCCGTATAGTAAGCGCTTTCGCCTAAGATACGCCAGGACTCGGCCACGGCCGGCAGCCTGTCGCTGTCCAGGCGTGAGGCGGCGCGGAGCAATGAGGCCTCGGAATCCAATACCTTCTTATACTCTTTGCGGGCGAAAGCTATCTGCGCCAGATAGAAATCCGCGCCCATGGAGGATGCCGTCTCGGGGTCCAGACGCTCAAAACGCGCCTGGGCGCTCCTGTAGTCGCCGTCAAGGTAGTCTATGTAAGCCAGGTAAAAACCGGACAGAGGGCCGAAGTCCGGGTCACCGGCCATGGCCGCGAATACCGGACGGGCACGTTCCGCCACGCCACATTCCACAAGACTCACGGCATAGCAGAAGTCTGCCTGCGCCCGGTCCGAAGGGTCCACGGACGCGAAGGACATATCTTCGTAGGCATGTATGTAGTCGCTGTACAGGCCCTCGTAGAAGTCGCACATAGCCAGGACGAGATGTGCCTGAGGAATCAGCGGGGAGCCGGCATGCAGGCTGCAAAACCCGTCTGCGGCAAGGCGTGTCTGCGCGAACTCGCCGCGCATCAGGCGGCTCCGGAGCATGAGCATGTCGGCCCGGGCACGGTCGCTGACCGACGCGGCCTCCTGCGGCGTGGCTACGGCGAGATAGCGGCTGAGCTGGTCTATGGCTCCGGCATAGTTGCCAGTACCGTACATGGAACAGGCGCGCCGGTAAAAACTCTCGGCGCCGGGACTCACGGGGAGGTCGGCCCGACACCACAATGTGCCCATACCGAGCATGGCGGCGATTAATATGTGGCGGTATCTCATAGTTATGACAGTGGGGAGAAGAGTTGGTTAAGATATGGATTGCGGAGAGGGCTTCCGCACCTGAGCCGGAAACCCTCTCCGTATGTATGTGTCTGAGGGCGGCTCCGTTATTCGGCCTCCTTCATGTTGTGGAACACGTTCTGCACGTCGTCGTCGTCCTCGAAGCGGTCCAGGAGCTTCTCCACTGCCTCGCGCTGCTCGGGGGTGACGTCCTTGTAGTCGGTGGGTATACGCTCGAATTCGGCGCTTGCTATCTCGAATCCGCCTTCCTCGAAATACTTCTGCAGGGCGGCGAACTGGTCGAAGGGCGCATAGATTACCCATTCCTCCTCGTCCACGTCAAAGTCATCGGCGCCAAAGTCAATGAGTTCCAGCTCCAGTTCCTCTATGTCCATGCCCTCTTTGGGCTTGATGTGGAACACGCTCTTGTGGTCGAACAGGAAGGAGAGGCTGCCGGAGGTGCCTAAGGAGCCGCCGTGCTTGTTGAAGTAGGAGCGGACGTTGGCCACTGTGCGCTGGTTGTTGTCGGTGGCTGTCTCCACCACAATGGCGATGCCGTGAGGGCCGTATCCCTCGTACACTATCTCCTTGTAGTCCGAGGAGTCCTTGTCGGTAGCCTTCTTGATGGCGCGCTCTATGGTGTCCTTGGGCATATTGGCCGCCTTGGCGTTGTGTATGAGCATACGCAGGCGCGGGTTCATGTCAGGGTCCGGACCTCCGGCCTTGGCCGCGATGGTTATCTCCTTGCCTATACGGGTGAATGTGCGGGACATATTGCCCCAACGTTTCAGTTTGCGGGCTTTGCGGAATTCAAATGCTCTTCCCATGGGTATTTGTTCTTATTCTTTGTTTATGAGTTAATTATCGTCTGTTATCTGAGTTCGGCGCCGAGCTGCTTTGTCAGATTGGTCACAATCTTCTTCATCACGGCCTCTATCTGCTTGTCCTGGAGGGTCTTGTCATTGTCCTGCAGAGTGATGCTGACGGCATAGCTCTTCTTGCCGGCGGGCAGCTTGTCACCTTCGTATACGTCGAACAGGCTCACGCCGCGCAGCAGCTTCTTCTCGTAGGAGCGCACCACGGCCTCCACCTGAGCGAAGGTGACGCCGCAGTCCAGCAGCAGCGCCAGGTCGCGCACCACCGGCTGGGTGCGGGGCAGGTCGGTGAACTGCACCTTGTTGCGCAGAGCCAGTTTAAGCACCTCGGGCCATACTATGTCGGCGTAATACACGGGCTGGTTTATGTCGAAGCGACGCAGCTGACCGCGCTTCAGCACGCCTATGCGGCCCAGGTACTTGCCGTCGCGGGTGTCGAGGCTCAGGCATACGCTGTAGACGGTGTCGCTCCGCTGAGTCATCCGCACGGCACCCATGTTGATGCCGAGGACCCCGAACAGGCCAAGTACCACACCCTTGAGGTCGAACACCGAGGCGGGGCGGGCCTCCTGGTTCCAGGAGGGGAGACGGTCGCGTCCGGTCATCCACAGCGCCAGGTGCATCTCCTCGCTGAAGGGGGCAAGGGGCTTCTCGGGGGTACTCGCCACCGCCGGGTCGCGGCGGTACACGTTGCCGAACTCGTAGAGGCGCAGGTCAGCGGCCTTGCGGTTTATGTTGTGGGAGATGGTCTCCAGGCCGCCGTACAGCAATGTCTGGCGCATGATGCCTAAGTCGCCGCTCAAGGGGTTCATTACCTCCACGCCGTTGGCTATGGGCATAGCCTCGTTGTCCCCGTAGTAGGAGAGGGAGGTCAGCGAGTTGTTCATTATCTCGCGGAAACCCTCGGCGGTCAGGCGGTCGCTAAGTATATTCTGCAGCTTATAGCTCTCATCGGTAGTCTTGCGTATGGACAAGGAGGCATCCATGTGGTCGGGAATCTCCACATTGTTATATCCGTACACACGGAGTATTTCCTCCACCACGTCACACGGGCGCTGCACGTCCACGCGATAGCGGGGCACACGCAGGCTCAGCGCACCCTCTTTGTCATCGGCTATCTCTATCTCCAGGCTCTCCAGTATGGCCTTGATTTCGGAGGTCGGTATATCCTTGCCTATGAGGCGGCGGGCATAGTCTGTGTCCAGCTCCACCTCGAAGGGACCCACGGGATGGGGATACACATCCACCGGGGCACCGCATATCTCGCCCCCCGCAAGCTCCTTTATCAGCCTGGCCGCCAAAAGGGCCGCGTAAACGGTGATGTCCGGGTCCGTGCCGCGCTCGTAGCGGAAAGAAGCGTCGGTGCTGAGGCCGTGGCGGCGGGCTGTCTTACGCACACGGGTGGGGTTGAAGTACGCGCTCTCTATGAACACGTCGGCAGTCCCCTCGGTGACACCGCTGTCCAGACCGCCGAACACTCCGGCTATGCACATGGGCTTCTCCGCGTCGCAAATCATCAGGTCCGCCTCGTGCAACGTACGCTCTACGCCGTCCAGGGTTGTGAACTTGGTGCCGGCCGGGCAGGTGCGGACCACTATCTCGCCCCCCTTCACCTTGTTCAGGTCGAAGCAGTGCAGAGGCTGGCCCATGCCGAGCAGCACGAAGTTGGTAATATCCACAATATTATTTATAGGACGCTGGCCCACGGCCACGAGCAAGTTCTTGAGCCATTCGGGGCTCTCCCGCACCGTCACGCCGCGCACCGTCACGCCGCTGTATCGGGGACACCCCTGTTCGTCCTCCACCTTCACCGGTGTGGCGCCATCCTCCCGGTCCGCCTTCACGCCGGAGACATCGGGAGTACGGACTTCGGCCCCCGTCATGCCTCGATGACGCATCCAGGCTTTCAGGTCGCGGGCCACGCCGTAGTGGGAAGCGCCGTCCACTCGGTTAGGCGTCAGCTCCACCTCCAGCATATAGTCGCTCTCCAGTCTGAAATACTCGGCTGCCGGTGTGCCCGGCGCCACATCGTCGGCATCGGTCAGCACCATTATGCCGTCATGGGAGGTGCCAGTACCTATCTCGTCCTCGGCGCAAATCATGCCGAAGCTCTCCACGCCGCGTATTTTCGATTTCTTTATCTGGAACTCCTTGTCGCCGTCATAGAGGGTAGTGCCCACAGTGGCCACGACTACTTTCTGACCGGCGGCCACATTGGGGGCGCCGCATACTATCTGCACCGGCTCGGGACCGCCCAAGTCGCAGGTAGTGATGTGCAGATGGTCCGAATTGGGATGCTCCACACAGGTCAGCACCTTGCCTATCACTACTCCGCGGAGTCCACCACGTATGGACTCCACCTCCTCTACGGTGTCACACTCCAGGCCTAAAGAGGTCAGGGCGGCAGCCAGCTCCGCCGGTGTGAGGCTGAAATCTATATAGCGCTTAAGCCACTTATATGAGATATTCATAAGTAAGCAATCAAAATATTAAGCTCGTTAAAAAGCGTCGCCGCTGATTATCAGAAGGTTACATTCCGCCGCAAGGACAGACCCGCTCTAAACCGCAAAATTACAAAAAATTCCGCAATCCCGCAATCCCCTAACCCCACATGACGCCTCACCGCCTCGAAAAAATTGACCTAAGTCAACTATGAGTCAGCTCTTTACGACAAGAAAAGAAAAACATCATCTATAAAATTGTTAAATAATGCTTGCTAATGTCAAAACATTAATGTACATTTGCAAAAAATAGCAATCCTTAAATCAAAATTCCATGAAATCAAACGGCCTTTTCAACGAGTTTGGAGCAACACCTAAATATCTAATATCAACAGCCCTGCTTTTTGGGGTAGGGCTTTGCGCCCAGGCTTTTCCGGGGACTTCGGTCACGGCTGACAATGACAGCGTGACCGTGCGGGACGAACTTAAAGAACTGAACGACTCCACCACCGCTCTTGACGAGGTAGTAGTAAACGGAAACAGAATAATCAGGACTGTAGAAAAGACCGTGGTCTATCCGGAAAGGACTATACTTGAACACAACGCATCAACTCTCGGTGTCCTAAATCAGCTGATGCTTAAGGGTCTGGAGGTAAACGAAGCTCTCAATTCAGTATCAATAAAAGGGCAAAGCGTAATTTTCAAAATTAACGGCGTTCCCAAAAATCTAAACGACATTTTATTGCTGCCTCCCCCTGAAATAGCAAGAATAGAATACTCCGACCAACCCTCTATAAGGGAGTCTAATGCCGGTATCGGAGGTGTAATCAACTTTATCCTCAAAAAAAAGGAAAGCGGCGGAAATCTGTTTGCATACGTTAGGAGAGGGCTTAACGCCGGTATGCTTAATGCGGCTCTTGCCGGAAATGTCAATCACAAGAATTCCCAATTTTCGCTGAGTTTCAACACTGAAAACAGAAACTACCATAAGTGCCTGTCATCCTCGGTGGAAGAATATCTCGCCGGCGAAGAACCTATAACACGCACCTCACAAGACACAAAAGGACATCTCCTGTATTGGAGTCATAACATTACGGCCACTTACACTTTAGTACCCTCTTCCCGAACTCTCTTCTCGGTGTCCGCTTCATATAATTTCGGCCCTTGGAAAAGAACTACGAAGGGCTTGATGGCACAGAACAATGGAGAGAAAACGCAGAATTACACGGATGCGTCTTTTGCCAAAAGACCGACCAATACCCCCTCGCTGGACATTTATCTGAGCCATACGTTCAACAACGGCTCTACCATCGAGTTCAACTCCGAGACAGGTTATAACCACTCGGAAAACGTGTGGGAAAACGAACATATCTTCGCGGATGAAACGACTCAGAAGTATATCAACGACAGCAAAAGCGACCGTTGGTCCTTTTTCAACTCCCTGTACTGGCGTAAACGCATAAACACATATATGCTGACTTTCGGAGCGGAAGACACTTATTCCCACTCCAAAAACGAGTACATGACCAATACCCAGAACATAAAGTCCAAATTCAGTAACAACAGACTATATGCTTACGGAGAATTGGCAGGTAATGTGCGTAAGTTTTCTTATACGATAGGTACGGCGCTGCATTACATCCACATCAAGGACGATGAATCAATTTCAAGGAATTTCGTTCAGAATTTCTCGACCATCCGATGGAAACTCGGTTCTTTCGGCCCCGTCAGCTTCGACGGTTCATTCAGATACACGCCGAGTTTCCCCTCAGTGTCAAGTCTTGACGATGTGTATCTGATTAGGGACGACCTAAATGCGACTATCGGCAACCCGAATCTGAAAACCTCAAATAGTTTTTTCACGAATGCCGATGTAAACTTCCAAATAAACGGCTTTTCCACATACGCAGGTTATTCATTCGCAAGAACATGGGACCCTATGTATGGAGACATTTGGTATGACGGCTCATATTACGTCAGCCAAGTCAAAAATGGAAAGTATGAACAGGCACAAAGAATATATCTGAACCTCTCATACCAAAAAAAATTCAGTGACGAACTAACGGCGGGAATACAAGCTACAGGAATAATATATTTCATGAAAAGCGCGCTCTCAGCGCATGAAAGCCGCAGCATAACTTCCAAATATTTGTATGGAAACGCATATATCATTTGGAAAAACTGGACATTGTCTATGTCAGGAAACACCATCTTCAAAAACCTGAGTACAAACTATTTAACCTGGAAAGGCGGATATACAGACATAACCCTTCAGTATAAATGGAAAGACTTCAACTTTTACGCGGATTTATCATGGATTGGTGACAAAAACGGCGACTGGAACAAATCTCGGAGATTGTCAAGCGTCAACCCCGCTTGGACTAAGTATGTGATACGAGACAACCATAACACTATCAATGTAGGTGTGAGATATATGGTGAACTTCGGACGTCAGCTGCAAGTAAACCGGCACAACAAGCGCAACGCCAACAAAGAATCTGACCTTAACCTGATTGACTGACAGGCCACATGGGTTTCAGGGTAGTGAGACAGACAGACTCCATGAACTGCGGCGCAGCGGCAATGGCTATGCTCTGCGCTCACTACCGCTGTAATGTGTCCAGGCAGGAGATAGACCGGATGTGCGTGCCCACGATACAGGGCATCTCCATCAAGGGGCTGCGCGATGTGGCCGAGACACTGGGATTTGAGGCGTACAGCACGGCGCGGCGCTTATTACAACTTAGTGAGGAACCAACTGGAATTAGGCACATGACAGACAACAAACATCGGCAAGCGAAGGAAGAGGCTCCGGACCGCCACTCGGAGAAGGTGCAGCGGCTGCTGGGAGCGATGCCACGCGGCTTAGGTCTACTGGGGATTGCGGTAACGCTATTCATCTTCATAGCCCTGCTGCTGGCGGTATGCCTTATACCCTACCCCCTCTCCCACGGGGAGAGCATATTGGCCCATATCCTGGGCTGAAAATACAGGCTCGAAACTATTTGCAGCGAGCGGTCCGCAAAATTTTGTATTCAAATAGTTTTGAAATTTACAGGATTTAATCTAATTTTGCAGCATATTACCTGTACCATGCCACATCCCCCTCTCGGGGTGTGGCCGCATTTCCTATCCGGATGCCATGAAAAAACAGGCTTCTCTACACAAGAACAGACGAAAAAACAACAATAATTAACTAATTAAAACAACAGACAACGCTATGTGGTTAACAAGCTCATCTGTAGGACGTAAGTTTGTCATGGCCCTTACGGGCGCGGCACTCGTCCTATTCGTAACTTTTCACTGCTTGATGAACAGCGTCGCCATTTTCTGGCCCACGGCCTACAACGCCGTCTGCGAGTTCCTGGGCGCCAACTGGTATGCCCTCGTCGCTTCGGCCGGCCTGGCACTGCTCATCGTGATTCACATTATCTACGCAATCTGGCTCACGCTCCAGAACCGCGCCGCCCGCGGTAACGTGCGCTACGCCATCGAGACCCGTCCCGCCTCCGTGGAATGGGCATCCAAGAACATGCTCGTGCTCGGTATCGTGGTTCTCGCGTTCCTGGGTGTCCACCTCATCCAGTTCTGGGCCAAGATGCAGCTCGTAGAGGTACTCGGCTGCGAGGGCGAGTTCCCCGCCGCCGCCGGCACGCTCTTCCTGCAGGAAGCCTTCTCCTGCTGGATTACTCCCGTGGTCTACCTCATAGGCTTCATCGCCCTCTGGTTCCACCTCAACCACGGTTTCTGGTCCATGTTCCAGTCCGTGGGCTGGGACAACACCGCCTGGATTCCCCGCCTCAAGTGCATCGGCAAGTGGTGGATAGGCATCGTCATGGTGCTCTTCGTGGCCCAGCTCGCCGTATTCACTTACCGCGCCAACGACAACTACTACCTTGAGAACGAAGCGCTGCGCGCCCAGTACCAGGAGATGATCGTCAACAGCATCGCCTCCAAGGCCGACTCCCAGACAGCCGCCTATATCGAGAATCAGATAGGCACGCTCCCCTATGACCAGGCCGCCTCTCAGATTCGCATGATGGCCGTGCAGGCCGAAGAGCTCCTGAACGCCTTCACCCCCGAGGTGCGGAACAGCATCAAGGGCATCGAAAGCCTCGAGAACGTCTACGACTCCAACAAGGGCATCCTGGAGCCCCTCAAGACAGCCGTCTCCACCCTCGACGCCATCAAGGCTCCCACAGCCGAAGAGAAAAAATCCCTCGAAGAGGCCCGCGCTCAGCTCAAGTCTCAGATTCCCTACCAGATTCAGGCAGAGATTCAGACAGCCAAGATGCAGCCTCAGCAAGTTCAACAAACGCCCCAATAATTTTCTCCCGATATGGATATTAAAGAAAACAACGTAAGAGTGATGAAACCGGAGGATTCCAAAATCCCCGAGGGTCCTGTCGCAGAGAAATGGACCAACTATAAAGCTCACCAGAAGCTGGTGAACCCCGCCAACAAACGCCGTCTGGACGTAATCGTGGTCGGCACCGGCCTGGCCGGCGCTTCAGCCGCCTCCACACTGGCCGAGCTGGGCTTCAACGTCCTCAACTTCTGTATCCAGGACAGCCCCCGCCGCGCCCACTCCATCGCCGCCCAGGGCGGTATCAACGCAGCCAAGAACTATCAGAACGACGGCGACTCCGTATACCGCCTGTTCTACGACACCGTGAAGGGCGGCGACTACCGCGCCCGCGAGGCCAACGTATATCGTCTGGCCGAAGTGTCCAACAATATCATCGACCAGTGCGTGGCACAGGGCGTGCCCTTCGCCCGCGAATACGGCGGTCTGCTCGCCAACCGTTCCTTCGGCGGCGCCCAGGTGTCCCGTACTTTCTATGCCAAGGGTCAGACAGGTCAGCAGCTCCTGCTCGGCGCTTACTCCAGCCTCAACCGTCAGATTGAAGCCGGCAAGGTGAAGAGCTTCAACCGCTACGAGATGCACGACGTGGTCCTCATCAAGGACAAGGACGGTGTGGAACGCGCACGCGGCATCATTGCCAAGAACCTCGTCACTGGCAAGTTCGAGCGTTTCGCAGCCCATGCGGTGGTAATCGCCACCGGCGGCTACGGCAACACTTACTTCCTCTCCACCAACGCCATGGCCTGCAACGTATCCGCCGCCATGGCCTGCTACCGTAAGGGTGCTTACTTCGCTAACCCCGCTTACGTGCAGATTCACCCCACCTGTATCCCCGTACACGGCGACAAGCAGTCCAAGCTGACCCTGATGTCCGAGTCCCTGCGTAACGACGGCCGCATCTGGGTGCCCAAGAACATCGAGGACGCCAAGAAACTCCAGGCCGGCACCATCAAGGGTTCCGACATCCCCGAGGAGAACCGCGACTACTATCTGGAGCGCCGTTATCCCGCCTTCGGTAACCTCGTGCCCCGCGACGTGGCTTCCCGCGCCGCCAAGGAGCGCTGCGACCACGGCTTCGGCGTGAACAACACCGGTCTGGCGGTATTCCTTGACTTCTCCGAGGCCATCAACCGCCTGGGCATCGACGTGGTGCGTCAGCGCTACGGCAACCTCTTCGACATGTACGAGGAAATCACCGACGTGAACCCCGGCGAGCTCGCCAACACGGTCAACGGCGTTAACTACTACAACCCGATGATGATATTCCCCGCCATCCACTACACGATGGGCGGCATCTGGGTAGACTACGAGCTGCAGACATCCGTCAAAGGACTCTTCGCCATCGGCGAGTGCAACTTCTCCGACCATGGCGCCAACCGTCTGGGCGCTTCCGCTCTGATGCAGGGTCTGGCCGACGGTTACTTCGTTCTCCCCTACACTATCCAGAACTATCTGAGCGACCAGATTACAATCCCTCACTTCTCCACCGACACTCCCGAATTCGACGAGGCCGAAGAGAAGTGCCAGAAGGAGATGGACCGCCTGATGAATATCCACGGCAAACGCTCCGTAGACTCCATCCACAAGGAACTCGGCCACATCATGTGGGAATATGTAGGTATGGCCCGTACGAAAGAGAGCCTCGAGACCGCCCTCGTCAAGCTCAAAGAGCTCCGCAAGGAATTCGAGAGCAACCTATTCATCCCGGGCAACCAGGATGGCATGAACGTAGAGCTTGACAAGGCTTTCCGTCTGCGCGACTTCATCACTATGGGCGAGCTCATCGCTTACGACGCCATGAACCGCAACGAGAGCTGCGGCGGCCACTTCCGCGAGGAATACCAGACTCCCGAAGGCGAGGCCAAGCGCGACGACGAGAACTACTTCTACGTTTCCTGCTGGGACTACCAGGGCAGCGACGAGAAGGCTCCCGAGCTCATCAAAGAACCCCTCCACTACGAGGCCATCAAGGTTCAGACACGTAACTACAAGTCATAACCCCTTTTAAAAAGATTCGAAAAATGGAAGATAACATAATGAAAGTCAACCTCAAGGTGTGGCGTCAGGCCGGCCCCAAGGAAAAAGGCGGTTTCGTGACTTACCGCGACGTGGAGACCACTCCCGACACCTCTTTCCTTGAGACTCTCGACATCCTTAACGAGCGCCTTGTCGAGGAGGGTCAGGAACCCATAGTCTTCGACCACGACTGCCGCGAAGGCATCTGCGGCATGTGTTCCCTTTACATAAACGGACACCCCCACGGCCCCGCTACCGGCGCCACCACATGCCAGCTCTATATGCGTCGCTTCGCCAACGGCGAGACCATCACCGTCGAGCCCTGGCGTTCAGCGGCGTTCCCCGTAATCAAGGACCTCATGGTAGACCGCAACGCCTTCGATAAGATTCAGCAGGCCGGCGGCTACGTTTCCTTCAACTGCGGCGGCGCTCAGGATGCCAACGCCCTGCCCATCAGCAAAGTGGATGCCGACGAAGCCATGGACTCCGCCACCTGCATCGGTTGCGGCGCCTGCGTGGCCGCCTGCAAGAACGGCTCCGCGATGCTCTTCGTATCCGCCAAGGTAAGCCAGTTCGCACTCCTGCCCCAGGGCAAGGTAGAGGCCGACCGCCGCGTACGCGCAATGGTGGCCCGCATGGACGAACTCGGTTTCGGAAACTGCACCAACACAGGTGCCTGCTCCGCCGAGTGCCCCAAGCAAATCAAACTCTACAACATCGGCCGCATGAACCGCAGCTTCATCGCCGCCAAGTGTAAAGAGTAATTACCTAATAAACCACGATACCAAGGGGACGTGCCGGATGGCACGTCCCCTTTTTTATCCGGAAAGAGCCCAAGACAGACGAAACCCGCAGACAACAAGGCCAAAAATAAAAATAATTTAGGATTTATTTGTGTAATTTAAAATAAAGAGGTAAATTTGGGAAATATTACTCACCTAATACGCACAATTATGAACAAACTTTCCAAATTCACTGTTTCCGGCATCTGCGGGATGCTCACACTGGCCGCCACGGCTCTCTGTTCTCCTCCTGAGGCTGCCGCCCAGACCTATATCGGATACATAAACCCGCAAGAGACCGTCTACCCCTACACCGGTTTCAACAACAGCTCCGAAAGCACCGGCACTCTCTATTTCGTAGTACGCATGGAGGCCGACAAGTTCACCAACTACGACGGAGCCTCGCTTTCCGGCCTGCGTGTGGGCTGGAGCATGGGCGAGGAAGAGAAGACTCCCGAAATGGAAGTATTCGTGCGCGGCGAGCTGAACGGAGAGAACCTGGCCAGCGGCAAAGCGCAGGTCAAATTCGGATGGAACGACATCAGCTTCGACACCCCTTACACCATCCAGTCCGGCAAGGAACTCTACCTGGGCGGCAAAGTGGAATGGGAACCGGGCTCGTGGCTCGGCACAGGCATCTTCGGCTACAATCTGCCCGAAAACACCCAGTACATGGGTAATTCCGAAGACGTGGACGCCAGCGGCAACATCAACTGGATTGACGCCACGGACAACAACATGGTACTCATGCTGCTCGGCATAGTCGAAGCCACCGGAGACGAGTTCAACGACCTTGCCGTACTCACCGACCTCCGCGCCAACGACGTCCAGAGACTGGACACCCCCGGCGACGCATGGCTCGCCGTCAAGAATGAAGGTGTCAACAACCTGCAGAGCATCGAGTTCACCTCTATGCTGGGCGACAAGACCTGGACAGGCTCCATGGAGTTCAGCACACCCATATCCGGCGGCGAACAGAAAGAGGTGACAGGAGGCATACAGGCGCTCGGCACCGGCACTCACAAAGTATGGATAAGCAAAGTAAACGGCAAGGAAGTGGAGAAACCCATTGTCCTGGAGCGCGAGTTCATAGCCGTGCCCTCCGACATAGCCTCCGGATATGTGCGCCGTCCGGTGATAGAGCGCTGGGTCAGCGAATCCGAATACCGCACCCCCTCATATACCGACGATATCTTCATGCCCGGCGTGGAGCCGCTGCGTGACCGCATTTCTCTGATTTCACACCACTTGTCAGACCAGTTCATGATTTACCACGAGTTCGACGCCGATGTAGACAACGAGGACGTCCAGTTCCTGGTAGACTTCGCCGACGGCGACAAGAGTCGCGTCTCGGTGCCCTGCTTCGCGATAGACCGCTCCTTCCTGCCCCGCAATCCCCTGGCGCGTTCCGCAAGTAAAACCGTGGCATACAATTTCATCTACCCCGACTATGTGGAAGGACTCTATCTGTCGGCCCTGGATGTACCCACATTCGCCTCTGTGAACGCGGCCGTGACCCTTGACGGCACGAAATGCGACATAGACATCGCCGGCAACGTGGAACCCGGCATCATGCCTCAGGGCGAGCCCCTGTATCTCACCGTCTATGTGGTGGAGGACGGCATAGAGTCCACGAGCCAGGAGTTCCCCGACGACCCCGACACCGCGGACCGCTACAAAGGTGTGTACACCCATCAGGACGTGATACGTCTGAGCCTTACCGGAATGTATGGCGAGAGACTTGACGGCGAAGGCTCCTTCTCCAAGCAGATTTCCTGCGAGCTCGAACCCGAATGGAACACGGACAATATGCGCGTTCTCGCCTTCCTGAACCGCTCCGGCGAGAGACACGGCCACATGCAGATAATCAACTCCTGCGAGACCCCCTTCAACAACTCAGGCCTTGAGAGTGTGGCTGACGGCGACGGACGCACATTCATGCTCATGGGCCGCGACATCGTGGCGGCCCATGGCCACAGCGTCGAGGTATACACACTCGACGGCATGCGCGTTTCCAATCTCGGCCTCGGTTCCGGCATTTACATCGTCAAGGTTTCAGGCCCCGAAGGCATATCGGCCGCCAAGGTGGCAATAAAATGACACGCCCATGAATAGACATCTTATTTCACTACTGCTCACGGGGACGCTCTGCGCGTCCTCCATGAGCGCTTCTTCGCCCGTCTACTACGGATTCTCGCCCAAGGCCTGTGACGAGGAGAAGCTCTCCGCCATAGGCAGCGGCGCCAACGCGTTCATGGAGGCGGCCATACGGCTTGACCCCTCCGTTGACCCCCTCGTGGCAAAACTTCAGGGACACAGGATTATCGGTGTCAGATGCTACCTGCGCGCCGACTACAAGCAAAAGAGCAAAGGCTTCTCATGCGTCAAGGCATATACCGGCGGCCTGGAGGACAAAGCGGTGAGCAAGACGGTCAATTTCCTGGCCGGCTGGAACGAGGTGATGTTCGACGAACCCATAGAAATAGGTCAGACTCCCGTATATGTGGGTTATCAGGTCTACGAGACCCAGGGCGAGCCTTATCCCCTGGCCGCCTACAAGGACGCTCAGGTGCCCGGCGTGTGCTACATCAATCCCGGCCGTAAAGGCTGGATTGAAGACAGCTCGCGAGGCACCCTCATGATTGAGGCCATCATTGACGCCGACGAATCCCTGCTGGACGGCCACGTCCTGGTGTCGCCCTTCAGACAGCCTCTCATAGTGGCCCCCGGCACCGACTTCAGCTGCAGCCTCTACATCCACAACCAGAGCGCCAGGCCCGTAAGCGACATCGTCTACACGAGCCGCGACGCCGAAGGCAACGTCACCGCCTCCCACTCCCTGAAGTTCGACGAGCCGCTGCCCCCCTACGGCTCTTACACGCTGACCGGCGCGCTCGGCGCACCCTCGACAGAAGGCTCTTCGGTGACCCTGCTCACCGAAGTCACGGAGATTGACGGCGACAAGGCCGACGGCTGCATGGCGTCGCCCCTGACCCTATACGTCTCCTCCGACGTATTCCACCGGGTCCCCCTCGTAGAGGAGTTCACAGGCCTCAGATGCACCAACTGTCCCTTTATGTTCTACTACCTGGACATGGCTCTGGAGGCGTACGCCAAGCCTCACGTCTATGTGTCGCACCACGCCGGTTACTCCGACGATGTCCTGACCAAGCCTTGCGACAAGTCGCTGCTCTACCTGTTCGGGCCCGACGGCTCCTACAACCCCGCCGTAATGTATGACCGGCGAATCATGCAGGGACGCGACGTGCCCGTCCTGGGCGCCACCAGCGAGTTAGGCACCGCGCAATACGACTCGCGCATAGCCGAGGCCATGGGCCAGCCCGCCCTGGCAAAAGTGCTTGTGGAATCCGAAGTCTCCGCCGACAAAGCCTCTTGCCGCGTATATGGCAAAATCAGCAAGGCGGCCCTTGACTTCAAGGATGACTTGTACATCACCGCATACCTGCTGGAGGACGACATCCCGGCCAAAGGCAGACTGCATCAGTCCGGACTCGACGAAATTCCCGAAGACGCGCCCGACGACCTCCTGGAGCGCTTCCGCCATCGGGGAGTCATAAGACACTGCTTCTCCACGGGAGACAACGGCGACAGGCTCACGGTGGATGCCGAAGGAAATTTCGAGGTGTCGTTTGCCGACATCAGTCCGGAAAGCGCCTGGAACCTTGACGAATGTGAAGCGGTGGCTTTCGTACATAAGGTCAACGCGGCCGACCTGGCCGACAACTACGTGCTGAACGCAGGCGCCGTCCGCTTCAACGAATACGCCCAGACAGGCACAGTGGGCGTGGCCGCTCCCGCAGCTCAGGCTCTGCGCATCCTCGTCACTCCGTCGGGACGCATCCACTCCTCCGACCCGGATGCCGTTCTGGACGTGTACACCCTCTCAGGCATACGCTGCGCCCCCGCAGCCGAACTGCCACGGGGCATATACATAGTCCGCTGGCAACGCTCCGACAAAACCTCCGGGGTCTGCAAACTCACAGTGAAATAAAAACAAATATCCATTATAGTAGTTGCGGGTTTCCTGACCACTCATGGTCAGGAAACCCGCAACTACTTGAACCAAAGTGATATCAAAGCAAGTATTCCCCCGTTAAAAGCACAAACATCAGTATCAAAGAAATATAAAGCTCGTATCTCAACACTTTAAATCACTTACTTTCAATGCCATCTTCCGGCAATACAATCGTTATACTGGTTTTTCATTGTTACTATATCTCTTATATTCACATCGAGTTCTTCCAAAGCATCTTCTATCGTCATAGGGTCTTCAACCGCTTCATAATCAAAAATTACATCTTCTATAGCATCCATAGCAATCTCATATCCATTATTTTTTAAGACTTCCTCAAGACATCCATAGTCAATGCGGGTGATTGGATAATCTGCAAGCATTTCGTCTACAGACGCTGCAGCAATTGCCATTCCCAACTGTATAATTGGATGAGTGTTTTCAGATGCCTTTTCCAACATTTTACCCGAGCGTCCACCAACACTGACATATTCATTTACAAAAGAATAAAACTTTGCCACATCCTCAGCTGATGTCAATTCCATGAGCTTGTCCTCGCGGGCATCCTTATAACCCTCTATCGCTAGTGTTCGCTCAGGTGTACAATAAATAGCTTTAAGGCTGTCAACTTGTGACTCCGGCATATTAATTATATAAAGCAAAAAATCAGAGGGGGTTATTGACACATCACCTCTTGTCTTTGCTCCAATGAGTTGGGAATAACACTTATTCACAACAGACCTGACGTATGTTTTCCCTTCTTCATATTTTCGACTTACATCATTTGAATGAGACCATACGGGTTCAGGTTCTTGGGAGGCGCAACTTGACACCAGCGCCAAAATCAGAATAGGTAGTATTTTTTTCATAGCATAAAAATTATTAATTAATGTTATAACACGCCAAAGAAGAAATGGTTTACATTTTTTCTTAACATAGAATTAATCAGTAATCCTTAGCCCTTAGACATGAACATATACTTTAACAATGACGTTAAATATTAAAAAATCGTTTAATCCCTAATTTATATAACTATGAACACACCGGTCAATAAAAACGTAACGGTCAATAAGATAGTCATTGACTCTTTCTGCACCGCATTCAAAAACATTCCTTCTATCTTAGGCGCTGCCATTTTATGGATTCTGACCTGCTGGATTCCCTACATTAACGTAGGCACGACAATCGCTCTCTTATATGGTCTGCCGTTGGAACTCAGTCAAGGCAAGATAATGAAACCTACCGCTATTTTCGATGCCAGATACCGCAAATATATGGGCGAGTTCTTCTCTTGTGTCGGTCTGATGCTGATTTCAATTATCCCCGCTTTTTTCTTTATGGTCATACCGGCTATAATAATCAGCATAGGCTGGAGTTTCGCTATCCTGCTGCTCATAGACAAGGAGCTGAATCCCGCTCAGGCTTTGACCGAGTCCACCAAGTACACCTACGGCTACAAATGGACCATATTCCTCGCCGAGCTTGTAATTGGACTGCTGCTATTAGCTGTTTCAACAATACTATACTCTGTTGCCGGAGCAATCGGTTCCACGGTCACATTAATAATGCACCTGCTAATCTATCTGATTACGGTGTGCTTAGGAGTCGCCTCCACCGGCGTTTTGTATAAGATGTTGGTAGTGGAGCGCAATACTCCGCTTCCTTCCGACGTACACTGATTCCCATACAAACAGACACCCGGATAAGCACGGACCCGGCATTTGCGCCGGTCCGTGCTTTTTACAGGTTGCGGGCCCGAGTGAAGTTTGCGGCATATAGTTTTTTTTGCTAATTTTGCCGCGTCATTGTGGCGACGGCTCTTCTCCGCCGCATAAGCTTTATAACTATGTCTACCAATACTGTTGACAATACACGCAAAGTGACCACCCGCCGCCTCATAGAGATGAAGCAGCGCGGCGAGAAAATCTCGATGCTCACCGCTTACGATTACTCCTCGGCCAGAATCGTGGACGAGGCCGGAATAGACGTCATCCTGGTTGGAGACTCCGCGTCCAACGTCATGGCCGGAAACGTCACCACCCTGCCCATCACCCTTGACCAGATGATATACCACGGCAAATCGGTGATGAAGGCGGTGAAACGCGCCCTCGTGATAGTCGATATGCCCTTCGGCTCGTATCAGGGCAACTCCAAAGAGGCGTTGGCCTCTGCCGTACGAATCATGAAGGAGAGCCACGCCGAAGCCGTGAAAATGGAGGGTGGCGCCGAAATCCGCGAGAGCATAGAACGCATACTCTGCGCCGGCATACCCGTGTGCGGACACCTGGGACTCACTCCCCAGAGCATCAACAAATTCGGAACGTATGCCGTGCGCGCTCGCGAAGAGACCGAGGCCGAGAAGCTCATTTCCGACGCCAAGCTGCTCCAGGAGATAGGCTGCTTCGCCATCGTGCTGGAAAAGATCCCCGCCGAACTGGCCGCCCGTGTAAGCCGTGAGCTGGAGATTCCCGTCATAGGCATAGGGGCCGGCGGCGGATGCGACGGCCAAGTGCTGGTGATGCACGACATGCTGGGCATAAACACCGGCTTCTCGCCCCGCTTCCTGCGCCGCTACGCCAACCTGGCCGAGGTCATGAACAAGGCCATAAGCCAATACGTGGCCGACGTAAAATCAGGCGACTTCCCCGACGACACGGAACAGTACTGACCCCCGACCCGCAAAACACATACATACTTAGGAGCCGTATGTCTACGGCTACCATATATGCAAAAGCAATGCGGCGGCATTTCTCTCGAGATGTCGCCGCATTGTGTCCTATAAGTGACAAATTAACTAACTAATTAACCTAATATCAACATTTATCTATTACCAAAAATCTTCTCGTGCAAAATTCATTGTCGCTCACTAAATCCAATGCCCGGAAGACAGGCCGGCAAGTCTGAACGACTCCCTTTCCGCCTTCGGACATAAGCATAACGCCCGCACCTCCCAAAAGGTTTATCTCCATAGAAAAAATTTTTACTTTATCCGGAAAACGACCGTCCGCGCCGCCACTCCCTACCCGGCCACTCCCTACCCGGCCGCTGCGCCGAGCCTGCTTGCATACCGTTTCATCGAAGCCCGGAAGAATCACTGACCGCATTACCCGAGAAGAGCGCCTTTGTCCAGACATACAAAAGCCAGCGCATACCAAATATTTTACTTAACTTTGCAACGGAAAAATGATTTAAGGTATAGTTCAATTGATGGATGTAATAGAACTATTTGCTGGCGTCGGAGGCTTCAGAATTGGATTGGACAGAGTGCCTGACCACTTTTTCAACACAATCTGGAGCAATCAATTCGAACCATTGACAAAAATACAACATGCTTCCCAGACTTACATCTCAAGGTTTGGGAAATTCGGTCATGTAAACAAGGATATTGCCGAAGTATCCACTTCAGAGATTCCCGATCACGACTTATTATGCGGGGGATTTCCCTGTCAGGATTATTCAGTGGCCCGTGTACTCAGTCAGGCTCAGGGCATAGAAGGCAAGAAAGGCGTTTTATGGTGGGAAATAGTGCGTATTATCAGAGAAAAAGGAAATCACGCTCCTTCTGTATTGTTTCTTGAAAACGTCGACCGGCTTGTGATTTCTCCGGCAAAACAGCGTGGCCGCGATTTTGCGATTATGCTTCAGTCTCTTGCGGACTTAGGGTACGTTGTCGAATGGAGAATCATAAACGCGGCGGAATATGGGATGCCGCAAAGAAGAAGACGCACATATATCCTGGCATATCGAAAGAATTCGGTTATAGCGAACCAAGTCGATAATCCTACCGACTGGATACTTGAAGATGGTGTCTTCGCCAATGCCTTTCCTGTATCAATCCCGGACGCAAACGGACTTTTTCAACTTGACATCCCGTCATTCCGTTTGAAAAGTCCTGACGAGGATTTAGCGGATTTAAGCCGGAATTTCAACAGATACAATACTTTGCGGCCGTTTTCCAATGCAGGCATAATGATAGACGGTGATGTCTGGAGTACGAAAGTCGAACCTGTGTACGCCGGTCCGTTTACATCGTTAGGCGATATTCTGGCTACAGGTAAGGATCGGGACCTTATCAATGAAGAATTCTATATTTCCGACGAGGAGCTTCCCAAATGGGAATATCTCAAAGGAGCGAAACACGAAATTCGCAGGTCAAAAGATGGTTTTGAGTTTTCATACAACGAAGGCGGAATGGCGTTTCCCGATTCCCTTGACAAGCCTTCCCGAACTATTATCACCAGTGAGGGAGGAGCCTCCGCTTCAAGATTCAAGCACGTCATCAAAGACCCTGTAAACGGCCGGTTACGCCGGTTGATTCCTCTGGAATTAGAACGTCTCAATATGTTCCCTGACCACCACACCGCTGGCGTTTCGGCCACAAAACGTGCTTTTTTTATGGGCAACGCTTTGGTTTGTGGCATTATCACCAGGGTGGGCGATGAGATTCGCCATCGGTTGGAATAATCCTGTGACTGCCGTGGGGACAGACGCCCTCTATCCCTTCTCTGACTTCGGTCATCCTATTCCAGCTCCAAATCCGTGAAAACCTCTCTGGCCAGAGACTGAGCTATCGGGGACACACCTACCGGTGGCCTTGAAAATTGTGAGCATAATTTTGAAAGGCTTCCTTTGCCGAGAAGAATAGCTATGATGTGGGCATATGTCAGCATATTGTTTTTTCTGCCTATGCCTTTATGGACATCATATCCGAGGGAGTGATACTTTATGTCTTCATTCCACGCTATCATTTCCATGTAATGGAGATATGCCTCGACACTTATTCCCTCGTATTCGGGAACTGTTTTTTTGAGATAGTCAACGGCTTCTTGAGAAGGATGATAATTCAATTCTTCATCATGGTCAAGCAGAAAAGCGTTTCTGAACATCAGACACCCAAGGATTTCAAGTGCTCTTGTATCAATATGGCAAACATATTGAAGTTGTCTAAACTTATTTCGGGATGTTAATGATACAGTAAAATAATTAAAA
>URIC01000005.1 GCA_900547755.1 uncultured Bacteroidales bacterium | reverse complement strand
CGTCAATTCCTTTGAGTTTCACCGTTGCCGGCGTACTCCCCAGGTGGAATGCTTAACGCTTTCGCTGTGACACCCAGCCCTCATTCGAACCGGACATCTAGCATTCATCGTTTACTGCGTGGACTACCAGGGTATCTAAGCCTGTTCGATACCCACGCTTTCGTGCCTCAGCGTCAGTGTGGAGCCGGTATGCTGCCTTCGCAATCGGAGTTCTTCGTGATATCTATGCATTTCACCGCTACACCACGAATTCCGCATACTTCTCTCCAACTCAAGTCCGCCAGTTTCAACGGCCGGCCGGGGTTGAGCCCCGACATTTTACCGCTGACTTGACGGTCCGCCTGCGCACCCTTTAAACCCAATAAATCCGGATAACGCTCGCATCCTCCGTATTACCGCGGCTGCTGGCACGGAGTTAGCCGATGCTTTTTCTTCAGGTACGCTCAATCGGCCACGCGTGGCCGCCTTTGCTCCCTGACAAAAGAGGTTTACAATACTCAGTACCGTCTTCCCTCACGCGACTTGGCTGGTTCAGGCTCCCGCCCATTGACCAATATTCCTCACTGCTGCCTCCCGTAGGAGTCTGGTCCGTGTCTCAGTACCAGTGTGGGGGACCTTCCTCTCAGAACCCCTACGCATCGTCGGATTGGTGGTCCGTCACACCGCCAACTTCCTAATGCGCCGCATGGCCATCCTTTCCCGGTCCGAAAACCTTTCCTGCCCCGGAGATGCCTCCCGGACATATACGCGGTATTAGACGGCGTTTCCGCCGATTATCCCCCTGGAAAGGGCAGGTTCCATACGTGTTACTCACCCGTGCGCCGGTCGCCGGCGGAGAGTGCGAACACTCTCCCCGCTGCCCCTCGACTTGCATGTGTTAAGCCTGTCGCTAGCGTTCATCCTGAGCCAGGATCAAACTCTTCGTTGTTGTTATCTTTTCAGATTTCTTTTTTTTCAAATTTGTCCTCGCCGTCACGCATCCTTCAGATGTGGACGGCCGCTCAACGGATGCCTCGATCCATCGTGTCTGGACGCCTCCTTCTATTTGAAGGAGGGCCCGGAATTGACGGAAAACTTATCTCGTTTCCCTTGTCTCACTTGTCTTGTTGCTGACTTTTCTGTCTGTCGCAGTCTGTCAATGTCCTCTCGCGTCCCGGTCAAGCCATGGGGCCTGTCCCGTTTTGCGAGTGCAAAGTTACGGCCTTTTCCCGAACTGACAAAATATTTTCGCGATTATTTTGTGAACTTTTTTACAATACGCTGATTGTCAGCATTATATTTTTTCGGAAAATTCGGGAAAGAAATCGCAATTACGCTTTTATGAATCAGCAGGTGTGACCGGAGTCAGACCATACTCAGGGGCAAGAGACAGCATCAGTGCCCTGGCAGCTTCGTGGTCGTTGGGTATGCGGCCGTCAAGGATAGCATCTTTAATGCGCTCCTTGAGATGACCTATGACATCGGAAGGCTTTATACCGAAGGTCTCCATTATCTCGCGGCCATCCACAGGAGGTTGAAAATTGCGGATACGGTCCTTCTCCTCCACTTCGGCCATACGCGCGCGCACCATCTTGAAGTTCTCGAGTATACGATGTACCTTGGCAGGGTTCTTGGACGTGATATCGGCCTCGGCCAGGAGCATGAGGTCATCGGCGGCATCGCCGGCGTCAAAAATCATGCGGCGGACGGCCGAATCCGTAACGTCCTCCTCTCCTACCGACTGAGGGCGCATGTGCATACCCACGAGTTTGGCCACATACTTCATGTTGGCGTTAAGAGGCATCTTCATTCTCGTAAAGATGCGGGGAATCATTTTCTCGCCGATAAAGTTGTGATTATGGAAGGTCCAGCCAAGCCTGGGGTCGTAACGTTTGGTAACAGGCTTGGCGATGTCATGCACCAGAGCGGCCCAGCGGAGCCAGACATTGTCAGACTTGGCAGCCACATTGTCAAGCACCTGGAGGGTGTGTGCGAAATTGTCTTTATGTCCCCTGCCCTCCATAGTCTCCACGCCGGAAAGCGCTTCGAGTTCGGGAAATATAAACGGCAGCAGCCCGGTGTCATGCAGCAGACGCCAGCCTATGGAAGGATGTTCCGAGTCCATGATTTTCATAAGCTCGGTATTGATACGCTCCTTGGTGATTATTTCAATGCGCGATGCGTTGCGGCGTATGGCCTCCAGCGTCTCCGGGAAAATGTCGAACTGAAGCTGGGTGGCGAAACGGACGGCGCGCATCATCCGCAGCGGGTCATCGCTGAAAGTTATATCCGGGTCCAGCGGTGTGCGGATAATGCGTTTATGCAGGTCCACGATGCCATTGAACGGGTCAAGCAGCTCGCCGAAAGAATCCGCGTTGACGCTGACAGCCATAGCGTTGATAGTAAAGTCGCGACGCGCCAGGTCCTCGTCCAGCGTCCCGGCGCTGACCATCGGGTTACGGGACTCCGGGGAATAGGACTCCTTTCGGGCTCCCACGAACTCCAGCTCGAGGCCCTTGTACTTAATCTGCGCCGTGCCGTAGGTCTGGAACACATTGATTCGAGTACGGGGCCCGAGCAGGCGAGCCACGCCACGGGCAAGGTCTATGCCGCTGCCCACCGCCACGAAATCCATATCCTTGGAATGGCGCTGCAGAAAGAGGTCTCGCACGAATCCGCCGACTATATAAACGGGCAATTCGCGAATATCGGCAGCTTTGCCCACGAGGCGCGCTGCCGGGAAATCTATATCTTTGGAAAGATTCATCTGCGTTGTCAGAATGTAATGTCGGCAATCTCCTCCGGGAAGGGGGTCAGGCACTCCAATCCGGAAGAGGTGACACGATAAGTATTCTCCACTCCTACGGCTCCCACCTTGGGAACGACGAATTTGGGCTCGATGGCCAGGACCATATTCTCGGTCAGGACATCTTTGGAACGAGGGGTAAGCACAGGCAACTCGTTAAGCTGGATACCTACTCCGTGACCAATGAACGGGGCTTTCTGGGCATGGCCCATAAAATAATTTTCCAGTCCTTCGTCCGCCACAATCTTCTTGGCCGTATGATAGAGGTCCGCCACGGGAACTCCGGGGAGCGCCATAGCCTCCAGGGCACGCAGAATCTTGCGCGAACATTCGTGGCACTTAAGCGATAAGCCGTCAATCCGGCCAATGCTCCACACACGGGTCATGTCTGATTCATATCCATTGAAATTGCCGCACATATCGACCATGACCGTAGTGCCGGGCTTCATGGTACGGCCGTCGGCGCCTACCGGCAGGGAGAGGTCCACACCGCCTCCGCCCACAGCGAAGTCGTAAGGAGTGGGGCTGTCGGCATTGTCGCCATTGAGTACGCTGCCCATGTTTATTTCCATAAGGCGACCGGAGGTGCGGTAATAACCCAGGCATCCCTCCAGGCGCAGCAGACGCTCCACCTCTATCTGAAACTCCACATCGGTCATACCCTCCTTATATACGCGGGGAATCTTACGGTAAGCGGCGGCCTGCTTCACTCCGTCCTCGTGTATAAGGGCTATTTCCTTATCGGTCTTGACCATACGGGCACGGCGCAACTGCGTGGAAGCATTGCATACCGCCTTCGGGGAAATGGCGGCACGCAGCCGCTCCACATCGGTGTACGACAGGTCATCCAACTCCAGACCCAGATTGGCAGGGAGGGGAAGGCCGAGGCGCTTAAGCTCCTCAGGTATTTGCTCAGGCTTGCGTACATACACCAGGTCGTCTCCGCGCATATCGACGGGACGGATAGCGAAAAACACACAGCGGCCCTGTGCCGGGAGGTATATATACCCCCTGAAGACGATGCCGCACAGATAATACAGATTGGCATTGTCGGCAATAAGGAGTGCGTCGGCGCCCGCCAGCGCCATCTCCCGGCGCACCTTGGAAATTCTCAGTTCACTCTCTTGTGTAAATTGCAGTGTACGCATATATATGTTCGGATTTTAAACATTTACTGATGTCAGCGTGGGTCAGTTTTCGGATTTCTGTATTATGAGGCCCACGCTAAGCAGACCGGGCAGGTTCTCGAGGGGCATGGCCTGATATAGGCGCAGCGAATACAGCGGAGGCAGCGGGACCCTGCGGGCCAATGTGTCGGTGTAAGTGTATATGCCCTTGGACTCCGTGCCGAGCCAATCCCCGTCGGAGTCCGTAAGGCGGATACGCAAAGTGTCCGGTAGGAGATTCCGCGCATTTTCGCTCTGCGTCATAGGCATGAGCAGGAGGCGGTACGGATAGCGGTCGGTATGGCGCACCGTCAGCAACATGTCCTGACGTGCCGCCGAGTCGGCAAAGAGGGCCGGGTCAGTCTCCGCTGTATTGAACTCGCAGAACTCAAAGCGGTTCCATCCCTCGGAGGTAATATCCACGAAGTCCGCATATACCGTCCTGTCCTCATTGCCGCAGCCTCCTCCGAGACACAGGCCGAGAATCGCGGGCACAGACACACGCGGCAGCAAATAAAGGAGCTGCCGTGCATACCGTGTCCTATGCCTTCCTGTCTTTTTCATTCTCGGATTTGGGCTTAGAGGCGCCCTCGGGGTTATTGCGGCGACGCGGATTGTCACGCCGGCGTGTATTGTCGCGCTTATCCGGGCGCTCCCCCTTCTTATCTTTAGAGGCGGGACCCTCCGCCTTAGGAGCGGGCTTCGCGCCTCTTTCCGCCGATTTCTTCTCGTTGCCCTGAGGCCTTTTATCGGCCGGACGTTTCTTTTTCTTCTTCTTGCTCTTGTCGAAGCGGTTTATGTTATCCTGGCCCACCAGTTCCACGAACTCCACCTTGCGCTCCGTCCGGGTCTCCCCGGCCAGAGTCTCCACCTTTTTGCCCTCCTTGTTGAGAGCGATGATTTCCCGCACACGGTCGGCATGAATGGTCACGCTGTTCACCAAGGCATGCTTGTCGGTGCTGTAAATCATCATTCCGCTGAGTATGTCGCTCTTGAAGTGATAGTACGTGGCGTCCTGGGTCTCCAGAGGTATATCCTTTGGCGGCAGCCTGCGCGAAGCCTCCATATAGACATCCACCTCGAAATTGAGGCAGCACTTCAGTTTGGCGCACTGTCCCGCCAGCTTCTGGGGGTTCATCGAAAGGTCCTGATAACGTGCGGCGCTTGTGCCCACGGAGACGAAACCCGTCATCCAGGAGGAGCAGCACAGCGGTCTGCCGCAAGGGCCTATGCCTCCTATGCGTCCCGCTTCCTGGCGGGCGCCTATCTGCTTCATCTCGATGCGCACCCTGAAGGTGTCGGCAAGCACACGTATCAGCTTGCGGAAATCCACACGCTCGTCGGCTATGTAGTAGAAGATGGCCTTGGCGCCGTCCCCCTGATATTCCACATCCCCGATTTTCATATTCAGTTTCAGCTCCTCGGCTATCTTGCGTGAGCGTATCATGGCATCCTGCTCTTTGGCCTTGGCCTCGCGGAAGCGCTCCATGTCGGAGGGGGTGGCTATACGGAATATGCGCTTGAACTCATAGTCGGGTTTCAGGTTGGCCTTGCGTATGTGCAGCTGCACCAGCTTGCCCACCATTGTCACCTGTCCTATGTCGTGGCCGTTGGCGGCATCCACCGCCACCATATCGCCGAGATGCACGTCTATGCCGTCGGTATTCCGGTAGAACCCCTTGCGGGTGTTCTTGAACTGCACCTCCACCAGGTCGAAGTCCGAGGCATCGGAAATCCCCTCCAGCCAATTGGTGCCGAAGAGCTTGCCGCGTGGCGGCTCCCCCGCACAGCCCGGACCGCACTGACCGCAGCGGCCCTCGGCCCCGCGCCCACAGTCCGTGCAATGGCCTTCCACAGACTCCGGCAAGACCTGCGGACGCAGTCCTTCGTTGTCCTTAACTGCCATAGTCGGTGTTATTTAGCGTAGCTTACAGCGCGAGTCTCGCGGATAACGGTTATCTTTACCTGGCCGGGATATGTCATCTCATCCTGGATTTTCTTGGCTATCTCGGCAGACAGTTTCTCGGTTTCCACATCGGAAATCTTCTCGGCGCCCACTATCACACGGAGTTCGCGTCCTGCCTGGATGGCGTAAGTCTTGATTACGCCGGGATAAGAGAGGGCAAGCTGTTCGAGGTCGTTGAGTCGCTTGATGTAAGCCTCCACTATCTCGCGGCGGGCGCCTGGACGCGCGCCCGAGATGGCGTCGCACACCTGGACTATGGGGGCGAGCAGCGAGGTCTGCTCCACCTCGTCGTGGTGAGCGCCTATCGCGTTGCAGATATCAGGTTTCTCCTTGAACTTCTCGGCCAGTTTCATGCCTAAAAGAGCGTGGGGCAGTTCGGGCTCGTCGTCAGGCACCTTGCCTATGTCGTGCAGCAGGCCGGCGCGACGCGCCTTCTTGGGATTCAGGCCCAGTTCGGATGCCATCACGGCGCAGAGGTTGGCTGTCTCGCGGGAGTGCTGAAGCAGATTCTGGCCGTAGGATGAGCGGTACTTCATGCGGCCCACCATACGAATCAGCTCCGGATGCAGGCCATGCACGCCGAGGTCTATCGCGGTACGCTTGCCCGTTTCTATTATCTCCTCTTCCACCTGCTTGCGCACGCGGGCCACCACTTCCTCGATGCGGGCGGGATGTATACGTCCGTCAGCGACAAGCTGATGCAGCGCCAGGCGGGCTATTTCACGGCGCACGGGGTCAAAGCCGGAGAGCACTATCGCCTCCGGAGTGTCGTCCACTATTATCTCTATGCCTGTGGCGGCCTCCAGGGCGCGTATGTTGCGGCCCTCGCGGCCTATGATGCGGCCCTTCACCTCGTCCGAATCTATATGGAAGACCGTGACGCTGTTCTCCACGGCAGTCTCGGTAGCCACACGCTGTATACTCTGGATTACGATACGCTTGGCCTCCTTGGAAGCGGAAATACGCGCATCGTCCATAATGTCGTTGATGTAAGAGGCGGCGGCTGTCTTGGCCTCGTCCTTGAGGCTCTCTATCAGTCGCTCCTTGGCCTCCTCGGCGGAGATGCCGGAGATGTGTTCCAGCTTTTCCTTGGCCTCCCGGTGCATCTTCTCCACCTCGGCGGAACGCAGCTGCATGGACTGGCCTTCCTTATCGAGCTGGGTCCTGAGGGAATCAAGTTCATTCTTGCGCCTGTTCAGTTCATTGCCCTGGTCGCGCAGCTGCATCTCGCGCTGCTTGGCGCGGGCCTCGGAAGCCTGCACCTTCTGCAGACGCTGGGAAGCCTGCTTCTCGGCCTCGTTCTTAATCTGTATCTCCTTCTCCTTGGCCTCCAGGATATGCTTTTCCTTTATGACCTCGGCCTGGCGTCTGGCCTCGTCAAGAATAATGTTGGCCTGCGAAGAGGCATCCTGTTTCGCTTTTGATTTCGCCATGTTGGCGCCGGCTATGAAAGCAATAACCGCCACTACCACGGCACAGACTATAATCACTGTTTCCATTTGTTTATAACTTATAGATACTGAAAGGTTAATTTACACATACAGGACAGACAGCCACAGGGACCGCCCATAAAATCGGGAAATGCAAACAACCGGGAAACGGAGACAGAGAGGCATATCGCTCAGGTACGCAGGATAATATCGTCCACTTTACGCTCGAAGTCAAGCAGCGTGTCGGAAATTTCCTCGCGATTGGCGGAGAGAGCGAGATAATAAGAGGCGTACTGATACGTCATCATGGCGAGGAGTTCCTGCTCGGACTTGGAGGGGAACATACGGCGCCAGTTGTCGAAGAGTTCAGCCACGCGGCGTTCAGTTTCCCGCACGTGGTCTTGCTCCGAGAAAGCCACATTGAGCGGGATGCTCATACCGGCTATCTTGATGCGCATTTTTATTTTGTCAGTATCCTTCATCTATCCTGAGGGCTGTGTGCAGACATACGGAGTCAGTCTTTACGCAGCCTGGCGATACATTTGTCTATCTTTTTCACCAATTCGGTCATCAGAATCCTGGACCTCAGCACATCGTCCCGGGTGGGGGCAATCTTATGCGAGATGCGCAGATATTCTATTTCGGTGTTCGCCTGTTCCAGGGCGGTGCGCAGCGTCTGCACCTGTTCGCGCAGCTCGCAGGCTTCCGCCCGGGCCGCGTCCCTTTCATCCCTTACCATAACATACTTGTCACACAGCAATTCAATCTTGCCGGAGAGTCGGTCTATTATTTCAGGAATTTTAGCGGACATCTTCTTTCCCAAATTTTTACAAAATTAATCATTTCCCGCGACACCACAAAATTTACAGCCAAATTAATAGTCAAACTGCTGTGCCACAAAGGGCCACAAATGGCCGGAAAGAGCCGCCGAAGAGAATATGCTTCATTTCATTACTTCCTCTGTCCTTGCGGGTCTAAGTCGTTGTGGGTCTCAGTTCAGTCGTTGTGGGTCTCCTGACCCACAACTTAGTGTAGCGGACTATGGCTTGCGGGTCAGGAGACCCGCAAGGACTAAACTGAAGACCCGCAAGGACTCAAAAGGACGCAAGGACTCAAAAAGACTTGATGGCGGCGAGCACGTCTGTCAGCTCCCGCGCTGTCGGCGCCGTCTCCGGGGTGTATGCGGCCGTTATTGTCCCGGACGGGTCCACCACATATATGCGGGGTATGCCTACCGAGGCAAACAGATTGTAGACACGCCTGTCCGGCTGTGGCGAATAAGGCAAGGTGAGGCCCTCGCTCTCCCACCATGCGGCCACAGGCCCTGCCGTTTGCTCGCGCGCTATGCACACAAAGTCAACGGTCAAACCCAGCCGCATACACTCCTCGTAGGCCCTCTGCACCTGCGGCAACTCGCGCCGGCAATCCCCGCACTCCGTATTGAAGAACACCAGCACGGCGCATCGCCCGTTCATGTCGGCCAAACTCCAGGTACTGTTGTCGTCCAGCATCACCGAGAACACGGGAACAGGGTCCCCCGCGCCCAAGGAATACTCCGGCTCATCCGCCTCCTTGACACATCCGCCCACAAGGAGCGCCGCACATACAGCTATAAAAAAAACTACCTTTGTACTTTTCACAGCACAAAGGTAGTAAAAAATTATATAATCCTTTTAACGTCTTGGCCTTCTCATCGCTTTCTTGACCTCATCCTTGCCTCGTGTCTGTTGACCTACACGCCGCACGAAACAAGCATCTTTTCCGTGTCCAACATTGCTTTTAGATATTAAGTTAAAGTCAAAACTGAAGAAATTAATATCAAGTCCGATAGCATCTCCCTCTGCCTGACCATCTACATTCAATCTATTTTGGTCAATATAACGCGCATAATAAATTGCTCCTTTTCGTCTCGCCAAATCGTAAAACAAAGGTCCTGTTGCAGGCCAATCAAATGTTTTCCTTCGATTACTACATGCGTATTTAAGTGTACCGGCTCCTAAAGTCTCACCGTGCTTTCTATGTCCATAGCCGGCACGGCCTATCGGAAAGAAAATATTTTTTGCGGTATATTCATCTAATACATTTTCCCTATCCCAATAGTAGACAAACACACCTAACATTCCCTTTTTGTCTCTTTCATTATCCGGGTCATATCTACTGTATCCGTATGCGAGCGGCACCGTCATCTGGGTAGTCGTGGCACCATCTGCATATAATACGCCAAAGCCTTGTTCTACATTAGAATTCCTGTAAAGATCCTCATAATCCTTCATCTCCGCAACACCTGAAGACTCAGCAAATCCACCATTTCCAAAATCATCTATATCATCTATTTCACTCCACGTCAAACTTCCGGCAGAATATGAAAGATTAGCATTGGCTATATCGTACCTTCCCGTTGAAGTTGGTCCTAATTTATCATAGTCCTGATACATTCCTATACCACCGACATTTGTGTACACATTGCAGTGTGCATCTATTGGTTGCGTCAAGTTACCAAACTTAAACAAAGAGCCTTCATCTCGGGGGTCCAGACCATTGGCATCCACCCCGTCATACACAAGATTGTTGGTATGCCACTGTTTACCATTCCTCACAATTGCCTGTGAGGAATAGCCCTGACGTACAAATATCAGGTGTACACACGAATAATTGTGATAACGGATACGAATAACGGCATTTCGCACGTTATCGTCTCTATTCATCTTGTTGAAACGAACATTAAACTTCACTTCTCCTCCGGTGCCTTTAATTGTAGCGCGTCCGTTAAGGTTGATGAAGTTGGCATCCCCTATCACTTCAGCCATCCAAGGCCCGTCGGAAGTGAGTTTTTCAAAATCAACACCATTGTCACCATCTCTTTCAGTAAGAATTACCTCAAAATTCTCATTGTTACCGGAACGACGATATATACCTTTGGGATTGGTAATACGAGGCACCTGTATTACACGAAGCAGCTGAGAATCCGTTTTCGTCTGACTGCCTTTATGCATAAAGACAGTGGCTCGCACATAGGCTGTACGGGAGTGTCCTTCATAAGGATTGTTTCCTGTAAAACCGCTCGCTTTCACCAGATTCTTTGCACGAGTGTACATCGGCAAGTTGAACATATATGCTCCGTCAGGCATCTTTTTCACTTCGTATGCTTCTCGGCCTTTATTTGTCGGGTCAGACTTGCTTTCGTTGAAATAATACGTCCGTCGGCTTCGGTCAATAAGTCCCGTTTTGTGTTTTTTCACCCAATCCTTGCCATTACTTGTCGCAGTCGGTTCAAACGCATAAAAATAGTTGTCATTCATCCACGCCATACGTTCAGTACCGTACTGAGCAGCCCCTATGCTTTTAAAATCACTTGTCATATCCACCTTAATAATTGTTTCATCAGTGGCACGCAGTGACAAGAAACCATTTCCCAGATATTTTATACGGTCTATATTATCGGCGTCAGTATATTGATTTTCACTACGATTGGGATTTTGCGTATTGGCTTCATTGGCTGCATAAATGTCATTTCCCGCTTCATCGGGCCACCAGTTATTGCCTACAATCACAGACTGTATACTGTCAACTACAAATCCTTCCGGAGCATCGTAACGGAAACGCATAGTAGAGTCATGGTTGTAGAGATAAGAAACATAATACGGGTCCTTGTAGTCAAAACCGCTCTCCGCCATATATTCAATATGCCAGTCCACATCATTGCCATAGCCACGCGGTCGCATGGTAAGTTTGAAGTGATAGTTGCGTTCCACTTCAAAATTCTTTATTATATCCTTGCCGAGCATGAAGCGATAAATAAGTTTGCCTTTTGTCGTCTCGTTGTTATACAACTTGCGCTCATAGAAGGCCTCCACCTCTATGTAGCTGCCGTAAGGCATATTGTCTTTCATCTCATCGGCGCCTATGACGAAACCGTCAGCACCGGCCTGCTGCTCCTTGTTTATATCCTTGTCCGTCTCTCCCTCGTACTGCATATTCTCATACAGGAACATGGCTTCCGAAGTATAGCCGTGGAAGGACTTGGGCTTGCCATTCTCATCCATTATTTGGGGATTTGCCCTGGTTATTGCCGGCCATTTTTTATAATCGCTTTCAGTGCTGTAGTCTATATGGTCGCCTTTGCTTGTGTCATCCGGACGATAGTCATTATTCTTATAAGAATAAATCTGACTTTCAGAAACCGGAGTATTAGGTAATCCTAACACACATGTCTTTGGAATATCGTGAATAGTAGCTCTCCTTACATAAATAGTGACTTTGCTATCCAGGGCGCTTCCGTCGAAGTCTATGGTCACTTTGGAGGCGGAGCGGCGCAACCAGGTGTGCAATTCCATACCCGGACGGTTCACGTCTATGGTCTTGTTATTGGTCTGCAGACCGGTAGAGGGAGACTTGCTCTCTTTACCGTCGGTGAAGTAGCCGAGCATCTCGCCGTTGTTAAGTATGTTGTCCTCGTCCCACACTGTCTGTATGTTCAGGAAGTCCTCGCGTTTCTGCAGGTGACTGTGATAGCGGCCCCCCTCACTCAGTTCCTGAAAAGTGGTGGTGGCCAAAGAGCCGTCGGCATTGTGGCGTCCCAGGTTGGCCACTCCATACAGGTAGTATCTTCCGTAAGGCACCTGCATCGTAAAAGTGGCATGCCAGGTCTTGTCCTCGGCACTGTGGTCGTTGGCGGCGTCGCCGTCCTCACGGTCCACAAGCTCGGCATTAAGTTTATGGTCATCTTTAGTAATCTCGACGGGGAACCCCTCCATCAGATTGCCGTCTATATCGTATGCCAACACACAAAGCCCCTCAAGCTCGTCCAGGCTATCGCCGGGCTTGGAGCGCGTACCCAGGCTATTGGAGGCAAACGGCTCGAAATCCATGGACATCCGGACGGAGACATTCCCTTCGGGGTATCCGTCAGGATTCCTGTAATCGTCGAATGTGTCGTCGTAGCACCCGGAGAGAAAAAACAAGGGTACCGACAACAGCAACATATATATGTATTTAGATACTGCTCTCATCGCGTATTGAATTATTGTCTGCTGAATTAAGTTTTAAATTCCCTTGACAAAGGGATTCCTGCCGGCAAGCCGCATACGGCGCAGTATTTCCTTTTTGCGCGCGGGGCTGATGTCGGACTTACCGGAACGGGAATATGAGCCGCCGGAGCGTGTGCCGTAAGTCTCCGGCACACCTATGTTCCAGTCAAGCACGGAGCCGTCCTTATAGTAGCGCAACTCCTCCGTACCATCGGATTTCAGCACTACGTACGAACCTATGTATTTGTGCATGTCACCCTGATTGCGGAACTGATAGCCGTTCACCTGTATGATTTTGTCACCGAACCTGTCGGCAGTCTGGTATGTGGGCGAGCCGTCCTCGCCATACGTTATGTACTCGAAGTCACCCTTTTTGTCAAGGACGAAAAGGGCACGGTCCGTAAAGTCATGGTCATGTTCCGGAAGGGAATCGCCGTGGTATGTGCCGCCGGTACTCTTCTCGCGCAAAATAATCATATTGCCGCCGTTGTAGTCCTTCTCGAAATAATAGATGTAGTCCACCTCGTTGACATCGTGTATGTAGTCCTTGAACACCTTCTCGCAGCAATAGAGGGAACCGTCGGAGAAGGTCTTAAGGACAATGTCTCCGTCTATGTCCTTCTTCACTATCTCGCCGTTGTCCACGACGTCATAGGTGCCGTCCGGATAACGCTCTACAATGACATTGCCCTCCTTGTCACGCTCAAGTCCGAAAAAGGGGTCCAGGTCTACCGAGGAATACGGCTGCACATCGGCGATGAAATTGAACGTATTGTCATCGTTGATGATTATATTGACCACGACATGGGTGTTGCGGGGCAAATCGGTCATGGGAGTCGACATAAGCGCATCCTGTCCGGGCATACGCCATTTCAGCTCGCCCCAGATGGCGAGAGGCGCGCTATTCAGAGTGATGGACACCTTGTGAGGCACATCCGTGGCAAGGCCTTCGGGCACATAGAGCGGTTCAATGGCCTTTACGGCTTCGGTCATCCGCTTTGGCAGGTCAAGCGAGAAGCCAGAGTATGAATACTCCGTCTCCTGAGTGCCGGCGGGGGTATAGTATCGCTTGATTACCTGATGTCCCAAGTCGTTTGTCCCGTAGTCGGCGTTTGGGAAAAGGAACTCCCTGTCGGCCACACGGCTTATGCGTATGCCTTCCAGTTTGTGGTCGTATTTCGATTTGTTGATTACACGGAAACTGTATTTCACCGCCGCGCGGTGCATGACGTAGTCGCAGTCCACCACCTCATTTTCGGCTGTCGTGGCGATATACTGGGTGTGAACGGCGGAAATCGGGAGCGGCTTCTTAAGAGACTTGGCGTCCTGACCCACTGTCTCGGCATTGCCGGCGAAATCGAGAGTGATGGTTTTAAGGTCCTCGACACTGAGAGTGGTATTGACGTCAAAACTCTCGAAATAGCGGGTGGCGGACATCGTTTCGCCCTCGGGCGTGACAATGGAATACGCCTGTTCGTTGGCGAGCAGAATGACGGTCTTGTTGTCGTTGTTGCGTACGCGGTATTCGTATTTGCCGGCATGCTCGGCATTCGCGAGTTCCGGATAAAATCTGTTCACCTCGACGGTATTGTCGCTGTCCAGGATTATTACACGCAGCTCTTCAATATTTTCACCGTCCACACCCCACTTGTCGAGTTCGTTGTCGAAATTGTCAAAGTCGCCGCGAGTCGGGGCTGCGTCCTTCTGTTCATTACCGAGCAGCGACACAGTGAGGGTCAGACGGCTATAAGAGACATCGGCCGGTTCGGAATCGACATCGGAGGCACAGCCCGACAACAGGAGTGCCGGGACAAGTGCCGCAAAAATATTTAATAGCCAATATTTCATTTCATCAAGACGGCCAACGGCCGATTACGGTATTCAATTAGGAAGTGTGTGTGTTTATTGTTCTATGTCGTTGATTCGGACTGTCCAGTCGTCTATCTTTATGAAGGCGGTGTTCCAGTGTCTGGGGTCGTCCAGGAAGAAGAAGAGCTGCCAGTCGCTCTTGCGGTCCAGGAACTCCTGGTCTCCGCACCACTCGAAATGGTTGTTGCGCAGCGCGAGCAGGTAGTTGTTCAGCGGTATGCTGATAAGCTCCGTGCCGGACTCTTTGTGAGTCACGCTCAGGCGTGGCGAGCGCATTGTCATGAGGCGGGAGGTGCTTATGTCGGCGTATGCAATCTGCACCTCGGTTATGGCACGTGTCTTGTCGGCCTTGCCGGCGATGGAGGGGTCATCTTCGGCGGTACCCACCTTGATGGCTCCGGTTTCCCAGGGAAGGTATGTCGTCTGTCCGTTGTCCACCAGCATGTTGGTGTGGTCAAACAGGGTGTTGTCGTCTGTAATCTTGAACTCATAGTCCTTGCCGTCCAGCGGCAGATACGTCATGTGCTGGAGGATGAAACGGAAGTGGTTCGTGTTCTTCATCATCTTGACTGTCACCTGTCCGCGCATAGGGGCACGGGTAACATGTACTTTCAGGGTGCCGTAGAAGTGGTCGTGAAGGTGTCCCTTCTCATTTTGCGAGCCGGGGGCTTCGGGATGCAGATACATGCCGAGGTCTTCCAGGCGCGAGCCTGTCTGCGGCTGAGCGGTGTGGCTGAACGAGGCCTTGTCGCACTCCACGCCTCCGTAAGCTACGATAGTATAGTCCCCTTCGGGCAAATCCACCGTCATGCGGTAATTCTCGTCGGCGAGCACATCGGTGGTCTCGGTGCGTGTCATCACATAATTATCCGCCGAGTCATAGAAATGCACGGTGAGGCAGTCCACCTGCGAGGGGAAGGCATTGGCACGCTCCAGGTTGTAATCATACACGAAACGAATGTCCAGGCCCACGGGGCATGGTTCCGGTTCGTCGTCCATTATGGCATCGCAGCCGGTGAGAGCTGTCGTGCCTGCGACGGCAAACATCAGTGCGTACAGTGTGTGCGCTATCCGCTTCAAAAGATTGGTCTTCATTTGTGATGATTGTTTTATATAAATGTGATGAGTCGAGAGGATGAACGGTTAAAAAAGGGAAGGGTGACGTGGCCGCAGCCTTGCGGCCACGTCACCGGTATAAGGGTTAACTCTGTTAGAACTCAATGTTGTTCACACGTACAATCCAGGGAAGCACGTGGCAGGAAACGCGGAAATAAGTCTTGGGAGACTCATCGGGATGATGGGGGTCCTCGGGTTCGGAGTCATCCTTGGGGTCGTCGGTATGGCCGAAATCGGAGACCATTGTCACGGAGAGCTTGTACACGTTGTTGCGGACGGTAGCGAACTCCATGGGGCCCATCACGCTGTTGTTGCCGTTGTCGTTGTGACGGTTGTAGTATACGTAATATGTGTAGTATACACCTGTTTCGTCGGGACGAAGAATCTTGAATATACCTTTTCCGGTCGTCGCGTCATAGTTCTGGTCTGAAGTGCAGTCCTTCAAATCGGCGTCAGCCACTACATAAGTGTATTTCTTGTTTTCGTCAAGGACAGGCTTGCCGTTTTCGTCATATTTGAATTTGAGGTATTCCTCGCCATCAGTGCCAAACACCTTGAGGAACTGTGCGCGCATCTTATGGTCTTCGTTAAGGTTTGCAACGACACGGCGCAGGTTTGCGATGTCGCCGTAGCAGATACCGTTGTAGAAGTAAATGGGCTTACCGTTATCCATGGCGGCCTTCATCAGCGGGTTGGCGGGATTGGTAAGTTTACCCTTGAAGATTACACCGGTGGTAATGCCCTTAAGCTGGTTGTCGATACCGGGAATTGTGTTTTCGGTAACATAACACCAAATCTTATAGCCGGTCTTGTCAGCCGCAGTCCAGTTGTCATCGTTATCATCGGTAGCAGCCTTGTACCAGGTATTGATGGGTGTATATCCTTCCAATCCGGAATAGGAAGAATTCGCTGCAGCTGTAGGCAGAGGCAAGAAGTAAGTCTTTGAAGTTGAAGAAGGACTTACTACATAGTTGGGTGTTACGCTGCCCAACATAGAGCCGACTTCTTCTCCACAGATTGTCCAGCCGGCGGAGGTACCGTCAGCGGAAACACGGGGAAGTGTATAGAATTTATCGGCGATATTGAAAGGTATCATGTCTACCATCTCGATTTCCGCCACGACTGCGTGTTCGCCGTCACTATTTACATTGGCATCCAGGATTTGATACTTGTTGTCGTTAACGACTTTGTAGTCGAAGCGCGCAGCCGTACGGGCTACTTCCACCGTACCGAGGTTGAAAGCCTTCTCGGCAGAGTTGTAGCTATTGAGGAGTTCTTTCTCAGAGGGCAAAGTAACTTCTGTAATCGGCTTGCCGGGAGCGTTGGTCATCATGAAATTGCCTTTTTCCCATATACCGGTACCTGCCTGGATACCTGTAATGGTAGAAATCTGATTATCAAGATTATCTCCAGCTGTAAAGGCATCTTTACCCATAGAAGTATTGCAGTAAGCGAATACATAAACCGGCTTGTTCTGCTTGGAAAGCTCAACAATATCCTGGTCCTGGAAAAGGATAGTGTATGTGTTTTCTACAGAGGGGTCGGGCATGGCTTCATTGCTGGCGTATGAGCCATAGGCCTGTGCCTCATACTGACCGGCATCGTTCTTCGTGGCAAGAACGATAGTGACATTGTTGATGTCGTTCTCATAGGGCTTGCCCTCTTCCCAACCGGCTGAGGAGTTGGTGTCACCGTCAGGCTTGTCCAGGGTGTTGCTGCGTGTTGCAGTAGGCACCTGAATCTGGATGCGGGCATACACGTTCTTGCCGTTGTTGACATCCTCGCCGCCTGTGGCGGGTTCGTCGGAAGCACAGCTTGCAAGGAGCAAGGCGGGAAGTGCCGCAACAAAATACTTTTTGAAGTTCATAGATAAAATTTTAATTTGATTATTGATAATATTGATATTATTGACTGATTGTATTACTCTTCAAGGATAGCTCTGTTCTTGATGGCCTCGGGGAGGTCTCCGGCCTTCTCGAAGTATTCAAGGGCCTTGTCGAAGTCACCGGCGTCGGCGGCGAGCACGCCACGGGCGTTGTCGGCTTCGGGGCTGTCTCCGGCCTTCTCGAGCAGTTTCCGCGCCTTGTCGGTATCGCCGTTCCTGAAAGCGGCAATCGCGGAATTGAGGTTGGCTGTCTCGTCCGAAGGATAGTAACGGTTGGCTATCTCGATAACGCGGTTGAAGTCCTCGGAGCCTTCCGGATAGAGGGACGCCACGCGGAACATCTGGTTCAGCGAGAGCATCTCGGGGTGAACCTTGATTATCTCGGCCAGCTTCTCGTCGGAGAGAGGTTTGAGGCGTGTGCGGATTTCAAACTTGGTGCAACGCAGCTTTGGGAACCAATCCGGGAGAATCTTGATCTTATAGAGGGAGGCGAACTTGGGGGAAGTGCGCAGCTCCTGCTCCTTGGCGTCGTAGTCGGAGGGACCGTAGGCCGGGCGGTCTATCAGCTCCAGGAGATCGCGGCGCTGTTCGGGCGTGATGTCCTCGGCATCCGCCGCCATCTGACGGAACTCGGCCCAGTTCTCAGGCACGGAGCTGTAGGTACACTTCTCCGCAGGCAGGGAGAAGCGGCGGCCTATGTACTCGGACAGGGAACGGGAACGACCGGTGGCGAGTTGCTCGTTGTGCATATAGGGGGACTCGGGCGAAGCATAACCGCATATATTGATGGATGCAATCTCCACATTGGGGTCCGAGAGTGCGTAGCGCACGGAGTCCTCAATCATAGCGAGCTGCTCGCGGTTGTCTATGCGACGGCCGTTGCGGCACACGTAGGGTGTGGCATGCAGCTCGGTACGGTCTACCTCGAACTGCACGCGCGCCTTGCCCTCATGTGCCACGTAGGGCTGTTCGGCGACAGGCGGGGTGATGTAAGCCAGGCGCATACGCGGAGCCGGGTTCAGGCCCAGGGGCACGGGAGTGCCGGCAGAGGAACCGTAGGCATGTCCGCAGCCGCAGGTGTCCACCACGAAACGCACCGCCGCGCGAGGATTCATCATCCAGGGACGCAGGGCCGTGGATGTCTTGTATTCCAGGCTCTGGGGCTTGCCGTTGTGGCGGCGCACCTCGTATGCGACGGTGTAGTCCCGCCCTTTCTCGCGTGGCATGGAGCCGCGCTCGTATGCGTAGTGCATGTTGCGGCCGTTGATGAGGACTGAGGGAAGCACCTGTATGTCCTCGCCGGTGAGCTCCACCACCGGGGTGACATATACCTGATTGTTGCCACCCAGGCGGAGGGAGTCAAGGGTCAAAGTGGAACGGACCTGCAACTCGGCGCCCACTTTGTGGGCCTTGGTGCCTTCGGTGATAATCTTTCCCATGGGACGGGCGGCGTCAGCCTGTACGGGCACCATGGCCGATATGAATAGTAATGGTAAAATATAACGTTTCATTTGAGCTGCCTGATTAGAAGATGTACATAATGGAGAGACCGAGCTTGGTGACACCGGCATAGTTGGTGCCTCCGGAGCCGACCTTGCCCACACATTCCTCGCAAGAATACTTGTCGTACCACACATGGCCGTATCCTACGCCAATCTCGGCTTCGAGATTCCAGTGACGCGCCAGGGTCCACTGGTAGCCGTATGTAAGTCCGACACCGGCGAACTCGCCCTGATAGCGGTGGTGCTTCGCCTCGCTTGCGAGGTTGTCGCCGCCGAAGAATCCGCCGGGGATGGGGAGGCTCACGTTGGCGACATTCATCTGTCCGCCAAAAGCATGCACACCGAAGAAGTGGCCGTTGAAGGGGGAACATGTCCACCAGCGGTATTCCGGCATGAGCAGCCAATGCTCGGCCTTACGCTGTCCGTGGGTCTCGCTGCTGAATTTCCAGGGGTTAAGGCCATAGACAAGATTGACGGTGGAGCGGGAGCCAATCCTGACCTCGGCGCCGAGGTTGGGCGTGGTAGTGGCATCGTACAGGAGGTTGGTCTTCAACGCCACCTGAGCCTGTGCGCCTGCAGCCGCTATCACGAGCGTGATAACAAAAAGTATATGTTTCATAACTGACGAAAAAGTATTATCAGTTTCTAAAAGTATTATCAGTTTCTATAGGTCGCCGCATGAGGTGTGGTGAAAAAGAATACGGACGCCTCAGGCAGCCATGTTTCAAGTCAATCAACAGGAAGCTCTTATAAGCCATAATCAGGATACCTCACACAAGTAAGGATGAGAAAAGTTCACACCGACGAATGCACGCCCGGAAAGCATACACATACGATGAGGGCTTAAGGGACCCACCAGGAAAGAAGAATCAACTAAGACTTTGATACTTCAGTTTAAACAACACAACGTCAAATAGAAATTGTCATGTAACATGTAAGAGGTAGTAATTTCTCTGACATACAGATGCCGCAGAGCAATTTCTCTATTCGGATTGCAAAATTACAAATAAAAAGTGAATTTTTACCCCCCCCCGAAATGTTAAATTAAGTTAACGAAAATTTAATTTATTTAAATAAGCCGCACAATAAGGTATATTTCAGACCCTTAGTACCAGGTGACACCGTTAGAGCGGGAGGAGCGCTTGTCGTACTTGAGGTCGGAGAGGACGGAGCTCTTCACGGCAATGTGGAAGTTGTAGCTCTTGTATGGTCCGACGGGCACGAAGGAGGCCGTCATAGTGAAGCAATGCAGGTCGCGCGATATGGAACAGTTCATGTAGGCAATCTTCTTGAGGTCGAAGTTATAGGAGGCCGAGAAATTGAAGTTCCAGTTCCGCGTGGGACGGATACTGCCCGAGAGGGAGAGATTCTGGGTCCATTTGCCGTCGTATTCCATCTTATCGTAGTTAAAGGAACCGTAGGCATAGTTCAGGGAATAGTTGAAGGAGAGAGACCAGGGAAATGACCAGGCCTCGTATCCGTCGGCATCGGAGACGGATTCGGAGCCGCCGTTGTTCCGTCGGCGTGCCGAGGCCGCTCTGTCGGCGAAGGAGCCGGATTCCTCTTCTTCATCGTCCGGCGAGGTCATGGAGTCGTCCGTCTGCGAGGAGTCATCCCCTCCCCCATTGTTCTTTTTACGGAACGTGTCCTGATTGATTGTGTAGGAAAATGAGGTGCCGGTGGATGCCAGACGGGGCATTTTGCCTGCCGAGATGCGGAGCCTGTCAATGCGGACGGGAGAGCCGCTCTCCGAGAGGCCGTAGCAATAGGGGTCCCATGTCGCGCTCAGATTCAAGTTGAAATTCCTGGTCAGACGCAGGAGCAGCGAGGTGTTTATGTTGCTCCACTTCAGTGAGTCGGCGGCTATGTTGTAGCTCTGGGAGATGGTGAAGTTCTCGATGAGGGAAATCTTCTTCACGCCCGTGGAGTCTTTATCGCTCTTCACTTTCATCTCCAGGTTGTTGGCCAACGCTACGGAGATTACGCCCTGCTTTCCGGCACCGGGCACACCGAATATGCCCCCCTGAAAGTAGGAGTAACGCACAGGTTCGGGGCTGTCGGGACGGTTATAAGTATCGTAGATACCCCAGAAGGAGGACGCGAAGTCCGGCGCGGCAGTGAAAGATACGGAGGGAGTGAGGACGTGGCGAATCATCTGCACCTTGTCGCCCAGGAACGGGAGCGGCTTCCAGAAGCCGTAGAGCTTGGTGTCCAAGGAGATGCCCGCGTTGAAGTCGAACACGTTGTAGAATCCGTATGTGGTATCCGTCACCTCGGCCGAAGCGTTGGGGTCCCACTCGCGGCGCACCTTCTGGAAGTACATACGGTCGTTGACGGTAATGCTCGGAGAGACGTTGATGTACTTGAACACAGAGAATGTGGCGCTGACAGGTATATAGTGTTTCAAGGCGTTGCGCCAGTCCTTGACAAGGCTTTTCCTGAAGAACTCGTCCTGGCGTGCGGTAAGAGAGTTCTGGAATTGGCCCGAGTAGGAAAGTTTGATTTTCTCATACCAGCGCTCGGCGCCCACGACACGTTTGCGCTTGAAAGGGGTGTGCTGGGACATGGTCACCGTCAGATTGGGGAAGGAGACGCTGAGTGTGGAATCCTGGGTGCGCTGGGAGATATTGGCCGTTCCGGAAATGCTCCATCTGGAACGGGGCGGCCGGTATGTGAGGTTGACGGTAGAGCTCTTGGTGTTCTCGGTGAAAGAGTTGTTGTAGTATGAGTTAAGGTCGTTGCGGGTATAGCCGGAGGTGGCGAAGTTCACGGAGGCCGAGAAGGAGAGGTTGGGGTTGGCCTTAGGGTCCTGCGTGTGTGTCCAGGCCACACGGAAGTTCTTCTGTACGGAGTAGTCCGGGTCCTCCTTGTCGCCGTTGATTGTACGCAGGTAGGATATGTCGAAGTTGCCCCGGTAACGGTAGCGCTTCACGTAAGTGCTGTAGGCCGAGACGCCCCATGAGCCACGGGTGTAAATCTCGCCTCGCAGGGCCAGGTCCACGTTGTCGTTGATAGCGAAGTAGTAACCGCCGTCGCGGAGGTAGAAGCCACGGTTATAGTCCTCGCCGAAACTGGGAAAGATAATTCCGGAGGAGTAGTCTTTGCTGAAAGGGAAGAAGCCGAAAGGAAGGGCCAGCGGCAGGGGGACATCGGCCAGAACCATATACACGGGGCCGGTGACGATGTTCTTCTTGGGCTTCATCTTGCCTTTGGTCACCTGGAAGTAGAAGTGCGGATGGTCGTGGTTCTCGCAGGTGGTGTAGCGTCCTCCCATGAGGTTGAAGGAACCATCCTCCATTTTCTTCGTCACGGCACCGGTTAGGTAGCCCTCTCCCTGCTCGGTGATTATGTCGGTTATATAGCCGCGCTCGGTCTTGAAGTTGTACTTCATGCTCTTGCTCTGGTACTCGCCGTTGCCGTCGGAAAAGACGGGATAATCCTCCTCTTCATCCTCTTTGTTTTTATTGGCGGCGGTTAAGGAATCGGGCATCGAGGCCGTGGCATAGACCGTGGAGCTGTCCATAGCCATCTCTATGCGCCCGGCGTTCAGGTCCACTTCCCCGTATTTGACGGAACTGTTGCCGTACATAATGGCGTGGTTGGTGCCGTACATCACCACAGAGTCGCGGGCAGAGAAATCCACCGGCTGTTCCAGGTCCACTTTGTGGCGAATAAAGGGACTCGCTTTGCGGCGGGAAGTGTCGGTCTCCAAAGAGTCGGGCAATAAGGAGAGATGCCCGTTTTCAGGTTGCAATTCGACACCGAGAGAGTCTTGGGGCAGTGAGTCGGGGTGCGACTCCTGAGGTAACAGCGAGGGAACCAATACAGTGGAGTCGGGGCGCGAAGAGCCGCGCACCAACTTGCCCTGACGGAGAGGACCTGTCTGTGCGGAAACCATTATCCAGATAAATGTCAGGGCACCCAATATGTAGAAAGCCGTATGCCTCACTGTATAAAATTGCCTGCATCACAGAGCAGACGCAGTAGTTTCAAGTTGCAAAATTAATCAATCCCCCCCACACGGCAAAATCACCGCACAGGAATTTTGAATATCTGATGCAAGGCCATGAAACGGTCGTAAGCCTCGGGACCGTGGGCTTTCATCTGCTCCATTATACGCTCTACCGGCTTCTCGGAACGCAGGTCCCGGGACTTGGAGAAAAATTTGTCGGCGTAGCATATCAGCTTCTCCTCCAGACTCAAGGGCAGCATATCGCGGTGCGGCAACGGAAGGTTCCGCTCCACTATCTGCCAGGCGGAAATGCCGGAACCGGTATGGCGCTCACACACAAGGGCGTGGCGCGGCAGACCCTCGGATTCAAGAATGGCGCGACCTTCTATACCGTGGCAGATGTAGGGTTCGGTACCGAAACAACTTATGGAGGGAGCGTCAACGCGCACCACCCCTATGTCGTGGAGCATGGCCGCTTCCTCCACAAAGAGGAGGTCCACATCCAACATCCTGACACGCGCTATTTCAAGGGCCTTGTCTCGTACGGCCTCGGAGTGGCCGGTAAGGATATGTAGCAGCCGGGAGTTCCCTTGCGTGTATTTTCTCAGAAGTTCTGTATACATATTTTCAAACAGCCTCTTAAGAAAAGGGAGCGGTCCTCAGCGGACCACTCCCCTATTGATTCTACTGTTCAGTCAGTGTGTTTGGATTAGTCAGGAATGATTTCGCACCAGTTGTGAGTGTCTTCGACCTCACCGTACTGGATGCCGCGCAGACGGTTGTAGAGTTTCTCGCTCCAGGGACCGGCCTGGCCGGGAGTACCGAAGCGATACTTGTCGCCGTTGTCAAGGTCGTCGATTTCACCGATAGGTGAGATGACAGCGGCAGTACCGCAAGCACCTACCTCTTCGAATGTGCCGAGTTCCTCGACGGGAATGTGACGGCGCTCTACCTTCAGGCCGAGGTCTTCGGCCAGGTCGCGCAGACTCATGTTGGTGATAGAGGGAAGGATAGAGGGAGAGAAGGGAGTCACATAAGTGTTGTTCTTGATACCGAAGAAGTTGGCGGCACCGCACTCATCCAGGTATTTCTTCTCTTTGGGGTCCAGATAGAGCATTACGGAGTAGCCTAATTCGTGAGCCTTCTCGCCGGCCACGAGGGAAGCGGCATAGTTGCCGCCCACCTTGATGGAACCTGTGCCCTTGGGAGCCACACGGTCGTATTCGCGGCTCAGGCAGACCTTGGTGGGCTTGAAACCATCCTTGAAATAAGGACCTACGGGTGTCACCAGCATAATGACCATGTACTCGTCGGCGGGCTTGACACCTACGCGGGCAGAGATACCGATTTCAAGAGGACGGATGTAAAGGGATGCGCCGGTGCCGTAAGGAGGCACGAAACGCTTGTTGAGCTCGACTACCTTGCGTACCATGTCGCAGAAGAGTTCTACGGGCATGGGCTGCATGCTGATACCCTCGGCACTGCGGATGAAACGCTTGGCGTTCTCCTCCATACGGAATACACGGATTTTGCCGTCTTTGCCGCGATAAGCCTTGAGGCCCTCGAAGCTCTCCTGGCCGTAGTGCAGGCAGGAAGCAGCTATGTGCATGGGTACATATTCGGAGTCGGATACCTCGATGGGGCCCCACTTGCCATCTTTATAAGTGCAACGTACGTTGTAGTCTGTCTTCATATAGGAGAACGTCAGGTTCCCCCAGTCAATGTCTGTCTCTTTCATTAGATTAGAAGTTTATGTGTTAGTTTTGTTTCATGGTTTAAAGAGAGGGGGCCATACCGGCTAAAGCGCGACTTTGCAGGTAAGGTCTCCTACCTTGACGATAAACATGCCGTGTGTGCCGAGGGAGAGCTGAGAGACGCCGGCCGGGACGGTATCGGAGGATACGAGCTGCCCCAGTATGGAGAAGACCCGCACCTGTACCGGACGGTTGGCATATATGAGGATAGTTCCGGACAATGTGCGCACTTCCACTTCAGAGGTGCGAGTCACAATCCGGCCTTCAGCCAGACGCTCCTGGCGGACGCTCTCCCAGTTTTTTGCGGCCTGCAAGGCCTGGGGAGCGACGAGCGCACAGACGCATACGAATACTATTTTCGCAATAACTCTTTTCATATAGCCGCGCCACAGTTTTCCTTACCCAAGTCCTGCCGCGCCACGACAATGCCGGCATAGACGGCCCGGTACAAGACCTGTGGCTTTCAAAGGCCAAAATTACAAATTATTTTTCACATTACCAAAACAGAAAAACAGTTAAATGCTCACACACACCCGCACTGCCTGTAAATGCAGGGGTTCCGCCTGTATACAAACATATTCACAGATATGAAAAAGGCCGCCGGCGGAGAATGTCTCCGCCGGCGGCACAAAATAATCAAGACAGTTAGAATCTGTTATTTCTGCTGAGGTGCCGCTTCTTCCACCGCCACGGCCTCGCCTTCGGCGATTACGGCTGTGTCGGAATCGCTTTCGGGCATCACGACTTCTTCGCCCACTACCTCACCCACTACCTGTGTGTCTTTGGTTTCATTGGATTTGGAGCAGGAACCCATTACTGCGAGCATACCCAGAAAGGCCACACCCATAAGAATAATCTTCTTCATAATATAAATTAATTTAATTAATGTGTATTCGTACATAGCCGGGCCTCTTCGAGACCTCAATTATCCGACATCCTGTATAGGACCGATTCGGTATTATAACAACTCAAAAAGGATTTTGCTTACTCCGGTACTGTTTTTTTGCAACGGAGTCTCGCGAGTGTGAAAAGTCCGGACAAAATCAATACTCCCGGCATCGGACAGCCGGGAGTATTTATAAGAATAGATAAATGTCGATGTCTTGGATTAGCTCACCTTTATTTAATAAGAGAACAAGTGCAGTCGCATTGTTTTATCTTTATATGGAGTGGAATTGAGGGAGAGCGAGACAGTGTGCCCGAAGCAAGACGCTTTGTGTTTTACATGGCGTAAGATTCAAGTTATGCTATTCGGAATGACCGACAATATCCACATCGCCGAATTATACCTTGTAGCACGTCTATTAATAGCAGTTTTCCAAGTTTCCCGTGGTATTAGTTTCAAAGATAGAGTTTAGTTTTACGCAAATATTGATGGTCGCTGTCTTGCGTCATTCGGGATTACCCGGTCTCTGCCATCTCCCTCAATTATTAAGAGCCGCCAAACGGGCAGCACACCACTCTCTTGTGATTTTACGCAGCAAAATTAGTTTTAAATTTTTAGTTATCCAAATTAATTCCAAATTATTTTTGTCATTTTGCCAAAAAAGATTCCCTCAACCGCCCCATTTCAGATTTTAATGTTATACAAATATGCTGCATAACATATTTTAGCGTCTTTTTGCACATTTCTATAAGACAAGGCCAAAACGCATCCGCTCCCGCCCGGCTAAAAAAACCGTACTCCAAAAGTATCGGTCCAACTTCTGGAGTACGGTTTAAAACTTGTATCTCACCCCTCAAGGATGAATCAATATGGGTCAGGCCAGACGGCGGAGCATATCTGTGAGGAAATCCCAGAACTGCTGTACGCTGGGTATGTTGGCGCGTTCACCGGGTGAATGGATGTCTTTCAGTGTAGGACCGAAGGAAATCATGTCCATGCCGGGCATCTTGTCCAGGAAAATGCCGCACTCCAGACCGGCGTGCAATGCCTCTACGCGCGGCTCTTTGCCGAACAGGGTCTTGAAACTCTCCACCGCCATCTTCAGCACCTTGCTGTCGGGGTCGGGAGCCCAGCCTACACTGGGGTCGTCAAAGTCTACGCGGCAACCTATGTTCTCGTAGAGGGCCTTGATGCGGTCGGCAATCTCCTCGCGGCGGGAGTCTACGCTGGAGCGCTGATGGGTGGTGATGAGTATTTCCTCGTCGCTCACCTTCCGCACACTTGCCAGGTTGGTGGATGTCTCTACCAGGCCGGGCACCGCCAGACTCATGCCCTGCACTCCGTTGGGAGTGGCGAACAGGGTTGAGATGAGGGCGTATGCCTCCGGCTCGGAGATGACCTTAGCGGGAGCGACGGCCTCTCTGAGGGTGAATGTGAAGTCTTCGTTCTCAGCCAGACGGAACTCGGCATGAATCATGTCGGAGAACTCAATGGCGTAAGCGCGGAGTGCATCGGCGTGTTCTGCGGGAACGCCGAACACAGCCTTGGCCTCGCGGGGGATGGCGTTGGGCAGACCGCCTCCGGCAAAGTCGTTCAGGGCCAGGCCGAACTTCTGCTCGCTCTCCCAGAGGAAGCGAGCCAACTGCTGGTTGGCATTGGCGCGGCCCAGGTGGATTTCCATACCGGAGTGACCGCCCTTGAGACCCTTGATTTCAGCCTCAAAGAAGGTGTAGCCCTCGGGAATCTCGGCGGAGGTGTAGGGATAGTGGCAGAGCGTGGCCTGGGAACCGGCGCAGCCGATTACGAGCTGGCCATGCTCCTCGCTGTCGAGGTTGAGCAGCACTGAGCCGGTAATCATGCCCGGTTCCAGACCGTTGGCACCGATGAGGCCCTGCTCCTCGTCTACAGTAAAGAGAACTTCGAGCGGACCATGAACCAAGTCCTTGTCCAGGAGGACAGCCATGCCGGCAGCCACAGCCATACCGTTGTCTGCGCCGAGCGTAGTGCCTTTAGCGCGTACCCAATCGCCGTCCACTACAGTCTGGATGGGGTCGTTCAGGAAGTCATGCTCCACATCGTTGTTCTTCTCGGCCACCATATCCTGGTGTCCCTGAAGCACTACCGTGGGGGCGTTTTCGTGGCCGGGAGTAGCCGGGGCGGTCATCACCACATTACCTACGGCGTCGGTCTTTACGGGTATATTGTGAGCTGTAGCCCAGTCCACCAGGAATTTCTTCATTTTCTCCAGATGATGGGTGGGACGGGGTACTTTCGTAATCTCGTCAAAGCACTGCCATAGCAGTGCGGGTTTGAGGTCTGTGACTTTCATTTTTCAGGTTTTTATTTTTCGGCCTTGTACTTGTTGTACTCGCGTGCCATACGTGTGTGATAGCCGCGAGCCTTGTAAGAGGGTCCGTTATATTTTCGGGCAAACGCAGCCCAGTTCTTGTTTTTAAGGTCTGCGAGCATACCGGAGTTGACAATAAAGTTTACGAAGAGCTGAAGCTGTTCGAACTCGGAATAGCTCATGCGGTCCACGAACTCCTGAACGGACTCGCAGCCGCAAAGTCTGTAGTTGAAGCCTCCTATCTGAAACATGCCCCAGAAAGCGCCCATATTGGCCTTGTCGCGGTTCACCTTGCGGGCAGCCACAAGCTGACTCCATTCCTTACGTCCGTAGGCGCTGGTGATACCTTCGGGCACTTGCTCGCTTGCCGGAGCCTTGACATTGGATGCCGGGCGGGCCTTGTTGTACATTTTTCGGTCAAAGTTGACCACCGGCACACCCGGGGCATAGAAGCCCTGCAGCGAGGCACCGGCCTCGATGCGCACCACAGCCTTGATTACGGCCACTTCCACCCCCATTTCTTCGGCCACCAACAGGTAGTCGTCGTCGGTGAGAGAGGTGTAACGGGTATCCTTGTCTATGTCGGCCATCTCCTGCATACGCAATTCCCAGGAGACAGAAGAGTCCTTGAGGGCGGTAATAGTTTGGCGCACACGGGCAGCATGACGCGCGCCGGCAGACACAGAGTCAATGCGCACACCGCCCCACGGCATAACGATGGTGTCTGGAGCCTGCTCACTGGAGCTGCCGGTCCCGGCTCGCACGGCACCTATGCAGGCAGCGCCTGTGGCAGATGCCAATACGAGCGAGACCGTCATCAATATGAGGCTTCGCCTTATCATGACTTGGCCACCTTAGCCAAGGTCAGTTCAAGATGACGCCAGAACTTTTCTACGGTGGGGATGTTCAGCTGCTCGTCGGGAGAGTGGACACCTGTCATTGTAGGACCGAAGGAAACCATGTCGAGTTCGGGATGTGTCTCAAGGAAAAGACCGCACTCCAGACCGGCGTGAATAGCCTTGATGGCGGGTTTTACGTCAAAGAGCTCCTCGTAAGCCTCTGCGGCAATCTTCATTATGGGGCTCTTCATGTTAGGCGCCCAGCCGGGATAACCGTCGGAGTGGCTTACCTCGGCGCCTGCAAGCTGGAAGTGAGCCTCTACCTGGTGAGCGATATCGAACTTGCGGCTCTCCACGCTGCTGCGCTGGGAGGTAGTCACCTTGATGGTGTCGCCCTCTTCCATCTTCACGGCAGCCAGGTTTGTGGAAGTCTCTACCAGGCCGGGGAGGTCGCGGCTCATGGAGTATACGCCGTGAGGTGCGCTGTAGAGGGCGCGGATGAGACGCAGGGATGTGTCGGAGTCAATGCAGTAAGCGGGACGCTCGATGCTCTCGATATCGAACTTCACAGAGGGCTCGATGCCGGCGAACTCGCCTTGGATTTCGCGTGCGAAAGCGTCCAGTGCGTCTACCACTGTCTGCTTGGCCTCGCCGTGGATTCCGAATACGGCGCAAGCCTCGCGCGGGATAGCGTTGCGTAAGTTACCGCCGTTGAACTCGCACACAGCAACCTCGTGCTCCTGAGAGAGGCCCCAGAGGAAGCGGGCTATGAGTTTGTTGGCATTGGCGCGGCCCTGATGTATGTCGCCGCCGGAATGACCGCCGAGCAGACCGGAAACGCTGACTTTCAGGAAGTGGAAATGTTCGGGAGCTACGCTGCGGCGGTAGTGGAAGATGGCTGTGGTGTCGATACCGCCGGCGCAACCTACGAAGATTTCGCCGTCATCCTCGCTGTCGAGGTTGATGAGGATTTTGCCGGTAATCATGCCTTCGCCCAGGTTGATGGCGCCTTCCAGGCCGATTTCCTCGTTGACTGTGAAGAGGCACTCCAAGGGACCGTGAACCAGGTCCTTGTCAATCAGAGCGGCCATACATGCGGCCATACCGATACCGTTGTCAGCGCCGAGAGTGGTGCCGCGGGCCTTTACCCAGTCACCGTCGATGTATGTGTCGATGGGGTCCTTCATGAAGTCGTGCTTCACATCGTTGTTCTTCTCGGCCACCATATCCATGTGGGCCTGAAGGATAACTGTAGGAGCATTCTCGCATCCAGGGGTAGCGGGCTTGGTCATTACCACGTTGCCTACGGCATCGGTCTTTGCCGCCAGGTTATGGGCGGCGGCGAAGTCAAGCAGGAACTTGCGGATTTGCTCCTCGTGACGTGAAGGACGGGGTACTTTGGTGATTTCATCGAAGCATTGCCAAATCAATGCGGGTTTAAGGTCTTTTACTTCCATAAATTATGTTGTTTTAAATTAAATTTTGGGGCTATTTACAGTTTCTGAACCGCTGTTCAGGTTGCAGTGACAAAGATAAGCATTTTTGGCGAGGGCACAAAACTTTATCAAAAAAAAGCGTCTACGCCCCTGTGTGTCGGGATTTTTTGCTAACTTTGCAACTCATAAACAAGAGCCCGTGACTATGACACACCTGTTGCTGATTACTATATTGACAGCTGTCGTTCTGTGCGCCATAGCCATGGCTCTGCTCAGTGTGCGCGTGCTTCTGAAAAAGGGAGGGCGGTTCCGTATTGGACATGCCTGCCGCTTCGACGTCGAGGCCCGGCGACGCGCCCTGAGAACCAAGAGTGAACAAAACAAATCCAAAATATGAAGAAATTTATCTCATCCGTATGTGCCTTGATGCTTATGGCCACATGCGTTACTTTCTCAGCCTGCAGCAATGAGGGCGACGACAAAGACAAGAAGGAACAGACCTCAAAGAAATCCACAACCGGAGCCAAGCCTCAGACCGTAGCCAACCGCAAAGGTGAAATGCCCAACTACCGCTACGTGGACTCCGACACTTTGCTCGCCCGATACAACCTTGCCAAAGACTATCAGGAGGAGATGATGCGTCAGCAGAACAATTACGACAACACGGCACGTCAGCGCGAGGCCGCCATCCAGAGCCTTATGGCCAAATACCAGAAGCAAGCCCAAAGCAATTCCATGGACGAGGCCGCCTATCAGAAAGCCATGGCCGATGTGCAGAAACGCCAGCAGGCGGCCGAGAAGGAACTGGGACAGATGCAGGTGAATATGCAGAACCAGATGATGGAGGCCCAGAAAATCGTGAACGACTCAATAATGAACTACATTGACGAGTACAACAAGGCCCATGGCTACGACGCCATCTTCATGAAGGCCGCCACACTCTACATTTCCCCCGACCTGGATATAACCGACGAGATATTGGAAGGACTCAACGCCCGATACAACAAGAAGAAATAATATCCCGTTTACAGATATTTTCAACGGGTCCGACAACTATCGGACCCGTTTTTCGGTTTATTTGCAAGAGTCCCTGTTTTCTCCACTTGCAAAAACGGAGCTTTTTCACTAAATTTGCAGAACAGAACTGAGAAGCGATGATTGAAGACAACATAATCAGCAAGGAGGCCAACGAGCGCACCGTACTCGTGGGGCTTATAACCTCCAACCAGAATGAGCAAAAGACATTAGAGTATCTTGACGAACTTGCTTTTCTTGCAGAGACGGCCGGTGCCGTACCCTGCAAGACATTCCTTCAGAAACTCGAATATCCCAACCCGCGCACCTATGTAGGCAAGGGCAAACTGGAAGAAATCAAAGCATACGTGGAGGAGAACGAAATAGGTCTCGTAATTTTTGACGACGACCTCTCCACCAAACAGGCGACTAACATAGAGAGGGAGCTTCAAATCAAAGTTCTGGACCGCACGAGCCTCATCCTGGACATTTTTGCCAACCGCGCCCAGACGGCCACCGCCCGCACCCAGGTGGAGCTGGCACAATACCAATACCTGCTGCCGCGCCTTACCCGTATGTGGACACACCTGGAACGTCAGCGAGGCGGTATCGGCATGCGTGGTCCCGGCGAGACACAGATAGAGACCGACAGGCGTATAATCCTTGACAAAATATCGCGTCTGAAGGAGGAACTGCGCCACATAGACAGACAGAAATCCATACAACGCAAGAACCGTGGCAAACTGACCCGTGTGGCCCTTGTCGGTTATACCAATGTGGGCAAGTCCACAATCATGAACCTGCTGAGCAAGAGTGAAGTCTTTGCCGAGAACAAGCTCTTCGCCACCCTTGACACGACAGTCCGGAAGGTGACAGTCGACAACCTTCCTTTCCTTCTCACCGACACGGTAGGTTTCATCCGCAAATTACCCACTCACCTGGTGGACAGCTTCAAGTCTACCCTCGACGAGGTACGCGAGGCAGACCTGCTGCTGCATGTGGTGGACGTGAGTCATCCGCAGTTCGAGGAGCAGATAGAAGTAGTGAACAAGACTCTGACAGAAGTATGCGACGCCGGCGAGAAACCTATGATTATGGTCTTCAACAAGATAGACGCATTTTCATATACTCCGAAAGAGGAGGATGACCTCACACCGCGCACCCGCGAGAATATTCCTTTAGAGGAGTTCGAGCGTACCTGGATGGCCAAGACAAGTGGAAACTGCGTTTTCATTTCGGCCAAGAAGAAAATCAACATCGATGCCCTCAAGCAGATGCTATACGAGAAGGCACGCGAGATACACGCCGAGAGATTCCCTTACAATGACTTTTTATACCAGAAATATGACGACCTTGACATCACAGGAGAAGGATACTGAGTCCAAGAAACCTTACAGACCCCTCACCCGTGCTGAAATCGACTTGCTGACAAGCCAGTACTGCTTTTGCCCGGACTGGAGCAAAGTGAGCGTGCGGGAAGGGACAGACTTGCGGTCAATACGTTTCTGCCGCTTCTCGGGGACAGTAAAAATAGGCATACTCGATAGCGCCTCGGAACGTGAGGAAGGTATCTACAACGCCGTTATCCGGGATTGCGCTATCGGTGACCATGTGTTTATAAGCGGTGTGGCCGGGCGTCTGGAGGGTCTTGTCATTGACGATGACGTGCGCATCGAGAATGTAGGACGCATAATCGCCGAGCCCGGAGCGGACTTCGGAGTCGGCACGACAGTGAGCGTTCTTGACGAGACCGGCTCGCGTCCTGTCTGCATATTTCCCGGCCTCACGGCACAGATGGCCGCGCTTATGGCCCACCATCCCCGCTGGACCGAGGACTCCTTCATACCGCTTATCGACGAGATGCGGCAGAATATGTCCGAGACCCCTACAATCGGCAAGGGGGCTGAAATCCTTGACACACGCTTTATCTTTGACGTTAAAATAGGCCCCGGCGTGCGCGTGTTCGGAGCTTCATACCTCAAGAACGGCACGATATTGAGCAATGCCCACTCCGGCCACAGTCTCACATTCGTGGGCAACGATGTGGACGCCGAAGACTTCATTGTGGAAGATGGATATGTGGATGCCGGCACTCTGCTCCGACGCTGTTATGTCGGTCAGGGTGTGGAACTGCTGAAACGCTTCACTGCCCACGACTCTCTTTTCTTTGCCAATTGTTCGCTTGAGAATGGAGAGGCTTGCGCCATACTGGCCGGTCCCTATACAGTGAGCATGCACAAGTCATCGCTGCTGATAGGCGGTGAGTATTCATTTTTCAACGCCGGCTCAGGCACAAACTCCTCCAACCACAAATACAAATTGGGTCCGGTGCACTGGGGCATAATGCAACGCGGCGTGAAGACAGCCTCAGATTCTTATATAATGTGGGGCGGACATATCGGTGCGTTCTCTCTGCTTATGGGCGCTCACAAAAGTCATCCGGATACTTCGGACTTCCCTTTCTCTTACCTGTTCGGGCGCCCGGACGGCACTACACTCGTGGCTCCCGGTCTGATGCTGAAAAGCTGCGGCCTTATGCGCGACGAACTGAAATGGCCCAAACGGGACCGCAGAATCAAGGGACGGGTACCTCTGCACGACCATGTACACTTCGAGGTGCTGAACCCGATTACCGTCGGCGAAATGATACGCGGACTCGGCGTACTCAAAGAGTTGGCCGGCCAAACTCCCGACTCCAACGGATTTGTTACCCATAAAGGGGTGTTTATCAAGGCAAGTGCAATAGGACGCGGCATAGAGTTCTACACTCTCGGAATAGCCAAATATATTTATGGCAAGCTGAAAGAGGAGCAAACGGTGCCCGAGCCTAAGCATAAGGAACCGACGGTATGGAAAGACCTGGGCGGACAGATAGTCCCCGCCTCGGTGATTGAAGAGGCTTTGCATGCAGAAACACTCGAAGAAATACGCAGGATTATAGACCAGGCATACGAACAATTCCCGGCCATGGAGCGCGAATGGATAAGTCAGATTCTGTCTCCCGACCTGAAGGATGTGATATCCCGCACAGAAAACGCTGCCGCCCGCCTGGACGCGCTGGTAGACAAAGACCGTAAAGAATACCTCGCTTCGTTGAGCGCCCAAAATTCAGCCTATACCCTTTGAGGGTATAGGCTGACGCTCTATCAGAATATGGAATGGCTCACACCGCCCAAAGGGGTGATAGCCATAGGTTCGTGCAGTTTGACGGTGCCGCCAGGATAGCGGGCCGTAAAGTCATGGGCCGCCTTGGCCACCGTGTCGAGGCTTTCGGAAATCTTCACCACCACAAAATATTCAGGTTCTCCATTGCGAAACACTGTGGCGCGCCACCCGTCAGCAGCCAGTCTGTCGGCATGAGCCTTGGCATTGGTCAGCATCGTGTATTTGCCTACAGCCAGATTATAACGGGCAGGCGAAATCCTTGCGCCGGAATCCACGGCAAGAGGTGTGTATTGCCACACCACACCTTCGACGAAAGTCCGCACGCTGTCTGTAGCGGTCCGTTCATAAGACGGGAGGGAATTGAGCAGCATCTGTTCATACTCCTCTGTCGCAAGTCCCTGACGGGCCTTTTCCTGTGCCTTGTCATAGGCGGCTTTATAGTTTTTCTCCGTGGGTTTGCACGCGCTTGACAGCAGAAGTCCGCAGATTGCAGTGAAAAAAATCAATGAATTACGCTTCATATTACTGTACCGGTTCAAGAATCAACGTCTGTCGGGGCGTAAAGCGCATGGTTCGCCTTGACGGGTCGGCTACAAACGGGACCACTGTATCGCCGGTGAGAATATCGCGGTAAACCTTACCTGGAATAAACGCCTCCTCATATCGGCTCATATCCACATCCAACTCCTTGTCGCAGCCATTGAGCATAACCACCGCCTCATCACCCTCCGGGGTATAGCGTTTATAGAGGTAAATACCATTGGTAGGCATGAAGTGGAGCATCCGTCCCTCACCTATCGCCTTGTTCCCTCTGCGCCACTTAAGCAGGGCGCTCAGGAAGTCGTAAGCCTCATTCTGGAGAGGTGTGCGGCCCTCCTTTGTGAACGCATTCACCGTGTCGCCGGGGAAGCCGCCGGGCATATCGCGGCGCACATTTCCATCTCCGGGTTTACGGTCGCCGGCCATAAGCAGCTCGGTCCCGTAATACACCTGGGGTATTCCAGGCACAGTCAGCAGGATTGTCTGAGCCTGTTTCCACTGGTCCAAGGTTTCGGGAGTTTCGAGAATGACTCTCTCCGTGTCGTGATTGTCCAGGAAACGAAGCAACTGCATGGGGTCGGCATAGATATAGTCCAGCGCCAGATGGTCATAAATCTTGTTCAGGCCATTCCAGGGGTCGGTTTCCTCGCGGAAAGGAGCCAGGTCGCGGCACTTCATCATCAGCGAGAAGTCCATCACTACGGGCAGACGGGTATCGGTATCGGGGGTTGCGAGCCTGGAACCTTTCTGCCAATACATCTCGCCGGCAGGGTCCGCGAACCAACACTCGCCCACGATATTGAAATCGGGATACTCGGCGAGGACAGCGTCCACCCAGCGCCCCATGGCGACACGGTCGGCATAGGGGTAAGTATCCATGCGGATGCCGTCAATCTGAGACTCCTCTATCCACCAGATGGAGTTCTGCTCCAGGTACTTCATAAGGTGAGGGTTGCGCTGATTCAAATCCGGCATAGACTCCACGAACCAGCCGTCTGTAGCCAGCTTGCGGTCGTAGTCGGAGGCGTATTCATCGGTAATGGCGGAGAGCCGGTAATTGGTCTGCACATATCCGTCGGGGAAATTGAACCAGTCTTCGGCAGGCACATCCCGCTTCCATATATGCTCGGAGCCACAATGGTTGAAAATCATATCCATCACGGTCTTGAGCCCCCGTGAGTGAAGAGAGTCAATTAGCGCGGAATACTCGGCATTGCTCCCGAAGCGGGGGTCCACCCGGTAATAATCGGTGGTGGAATAGCCGTGGTATGAACCGCCGGGCATATCGTTTTCAAGCACAGGGTTAAACCAGATAGCGGTCACACCGAGGGAGTCGATATAGTCCAGATGCCGGGCTATGCCCTCCAGGTCTCCCCCGTGACGCACGTTCAGGTCCGAGCGGTCAGCGCCCACAGGGAACCGCAGGCTTCGGTCCGCATTATTCTTCGGATTTCCGTCAGCAAATCGGTCCGGCATGACCATGTACAGCACGTCGGACGCATCGAAGCCCTGCGCGCCACGCTGCTCACGGCGCTCGCGCAATTCATACTTGACGGAACTCTTCTTCTTGCCCTCGCTGAAGGTGAGTCTCAGCGTTCCGGGTTTGGCGGCATCGGAAACGTTCAGGTATACAAACAGATAGTTGTCGCTCCCATTCAGGCGTGCCACACTGTCTATGTCCACTCCCCGATAAGGGGCAAGACTAACCTCGGCATTTTTGATACCGGGCCCATAAACCTGCAGCTGCAAAGAGGGATTCTTCATACCTGCCCACCAATGAGGCGGGTCAATTTCAGAAACAAAATTTCCTGCCGATGCACTCAGACATACACCGGCAAGAAATGTAACGGTCAATATTTTTTTCATATCCTATATTTATGTGTCACTTCGATACGGGAAAGACACCTCCGTCTCTACAGCCTTCGGAGTAAGCTGCCGAGTCAGCACATCAACCAATCTTGATTACCAGGAATTGTGTAGTACCCCAGAAACGGGCCGGGTTGGTAATCACTATTGTCTTGGTCTTGTCGGCAGCCTGGTCTATGCGGTAAGAATCCTTAGGCTGACCGGAGAGTATCTCGACTTTTTTGTTGTAGCAAGGTATGGAGGTAAGCGTGCGCTTGTCAGCTTCCTTGAAATAGGACATCTCATAGTCGCCCTGCATGATTTTCTTCTTCTTCAGGATATTGTGCTTCTCCAGCTCCTTCTTGGTGCCGAGGCAGTAATAAACCCGGTTGGCGTCGTTCACGAGCTGCTGGTTCTCCCTGGACTTGACCTGGACAAGGCTGTCGGCCTGAGCCTTCTGGGCAGTCACTTCGGTCACCTGGCGGCGAGTGGTGACGACAGTGTCGCGAAGCTGTTCGATTTTAAAGTTGGCGTCCTTGAGCTTGGCCTGCAGGTCAGAGATATAGGCTTCCTTCTCAGCTACAAGTTTCTTAAGCTGATTCACCTGATTTACGAGCTGCTTGTTCTTGTCGTTGGCGGAATTGAACTGCTGAGAGAGGGCGTCGAGTTTAGCCTGACGGTCGGCCAATTCACTCTTGATACGGGTCAGGTTCTCGATAATTTCCGCACGCTGGCTTTCATTTTCGGTGCCACGCAGATTGTAGAGCATATTCTCCTGGACATTGATTTCTTCGATGCCGGAATATATATCGCTCATAAGGAAAATAAGGGAGTCTTTAGAGTCCTGTGCCAGGCTGAGGCGCTCGTTGAGGGCTGCAATCTGCACGTCTGTGGTGTCGGTGTCCTTCTGGTCATTCTTATTACAAGCCGTAAGGGCGAGAATACCCAAGGTAACTGCAAAAAATAGTTTCTTCATAATTAGTTTCTTCATAATAGAGATATTTTATGTGTATTAATCATTATTGTCTTCTTTACAGGCATCGGAGTCACACCCTTTGCGCACCTCCTTGCTGCCTGCAATAACAATAACGATTTCACCTTTGGGATTGTTCATGTCGAAATATTCAAAAAGTTCGCCGAGTGTCCCCCTGTGTATGGTCTCGTGCAACTTGGAGATCTCCCGGCATACGGCGGCGTCGCGGTCGGGTCCGAAAGCATCGCATAGCTGCCGCAGAGTACGCGGCAAGCGCTTGGGACTCTCATATATAATGCACGTGCGGGGGTCGGCGCTGAGTATAGCCAGACGTGTGGCCCTTCCCTTCTTGGGAGGCAAGAATCCCTCGAATACGAAGCGGTCGCAGGGCAGACCGGAGGACACAAGAGCCGGAACAAAAGCAGTGGCTCCGGGCAGACACTCCACGGTTATGTCATGGCGCCTACATTCGCGCGAGAGCATGAATCCGGGGTCGGAAATACCGGGGGTGCCGGCATCTGAAATAAGGGCTATGTTCTGTCCCCCCTCAAGGCGTTCTATCACCGAGGCTGTGGCCGTATGCTCATTGTATTTGTGGTGGCTGAGCATCGGGGTATGGATGTCGAAATGCTTCATCAGCACACTGCTGGTGCGCGTATCTTCGGCCAGAACCAAATCCGCCTCACGGAGTACATTGACAGCTCTGACGGTCATGTCCTCCATATTTCCCACCGGAGTAGGCACAATGTAGAGTTTTCCGCTCATCTGTAATATCGTTCTATGTTGTTGAAAAATGCCTTGACATCCGGGCTCTCGGGGTCCCAGTCCATCTCGCCGGATATATAGGCCTTTGCCTCGGACAGCGACTCCATAGTCTCAAGCAGGCTGAGCAAGTCGTGAAAAGCGCAGTCGCTGCCTCCGAACAGTTCGCGGCGGAAACGAAACTTATCGTTGATGGAGAAACACCTGATAATAGGCTCGCGAACAGGGTTATGCGACACCGGTCCATCCTTGGCTACAGGCTTGACCTCTGCCTTGGAGACATATACGGCTCCGTCGCTGTCAGGCGAAGGGGACACTGGAGTACCCTCAGGTTCCTCCGCATATCCTTTTTCCACAGACTCCGGAGTCTCGTCAAAGACAGAAGCGTCAAGTATATCTTCCTTTTTATCTATCTTCGGAAGTATCTCCTCGGTAAACACCTCCACTGCCTTTTCCTCGGCAATCTCAGGCTCCGGCTCCGGAGCAGACACATATAAGTTATCCGTAACGTCACATATATCTGTATCCGCAGCCTCTTCAGGCAGTCCTATCTCCGAAGCGATATGTCCCACGGAAAGGCATTTCTCCAGTGCCAGACGAAGCATACGGTCCGGCTCCGCCTGTCTGCGTCTGAGAGTTGACTCCACCAGTGCCTCGGCCTCATAAAGGGTGTTCAATAATTCCACAAGATGTTGTTTCATAGCATATTATTTATGAAAGTGTTAATAAGCATAGTTTTAACCGCCTCCCGGGCACATTGCCGGTCTTTCGGGAAACTGTTTATCAGCACCACTACCGCATGGGTGGGCGCATAATTCTCGTCAACCTTATATCCGGCATAACACTGAATACCCCTCATCGAGCCGGTTTTCAGAGCCATATAGTCCTCCAGCGAGGTGCCTTTGAGAAAATTCCTGACCGTTCCCTCCACGCCGCACATCGGGAAGAAAGAAACGAAATAGGGGTCTTTGGCCATTCTAACCAGCACATCGCCGAGGAATCTGGCAGTGATGCGATTGGAACGGGAGAGGCCGGAGCCATCCTTTATTTCAACGTTTTTTACCGGCGAACCTTTATGGCTCCAATATTTCAACTCAGCCTTAGCGCCGGCATCTGTAGTTCCCTCATCCTCCTTCAAGAGGCCGTATGTGCGTAAAAATGCCTCGGCATAAAGATTGTCGCTCTGCTTCATGCAATAACGCATTATGTCCTCGACGGGTTTGGAGTAAAAGCTGACAATCGGCTTCCCCTGGCGCCGGCTCTCCACTGAATCTCCCTTTACGGAAATACCGGCCTTGCCGAGAGCGGAGAGGAGCTGGCCTCTGAATCTGCCAATAGGGTCGGCCACAGCCCTGTCTCCGGACGAATTGCGCTGCCAGTTAAGGCCGTAACAGCCGGCGCCATACGCCTGCGAAAGGTCGCCTGCCGCCCATGTAGGGGGTGTGGCAGGACCGGGGAACACTGACCCGTCCACTATTATATCGCCCTGGATACCAACCACTTCGCGTTTCTTAAGCGCAGATACGACAGAGGCTATGAAGTCGCTGCCCTCAGGACCCTGAGAGGTGCCCAGCGAAGGGTCGCCGCCTCCTTTCACAATCAAGTTGCCCTGCAACGTCCCGTCTTTGACTTTGCCTCCAAGATAAACATCGGTACGATAGCGATAATCCTTGCCGCTTTCCTTAAGCAGAGAGGCTATGGTCACCACCTTATTCACCGAAGCCGGAACCAGAGGGGTGTCTGCATTGTGACTGTCAATTACCTTCTTTGTCTTCAGGTCTATGATCAAGACTGCGCATTTGTCCTTGTCAACGGCATCGGAACCGGCAAAGGCCGAGGCAGGACTCTCCTGCGCTAAAACAGGGAGCGTACACAGTAGCAACGCCCACAATATGGATATTTTTCTTATACTTTTCATTTCTTCACAAAGTTAGATAATTTTTTTAAAACTCGTACGGCGGTGACACATTTTTCAGGCCCGGACTTCAAAATTTGTGCCGTTACAGAGCGAGCGGGTATAAAACCAAGAGGCTGAACGCCGTCATAGTCGCCTGTGTATCCGCACACTTCGGACACAAATTTTTTTCTTGAACTTTTTCGGTCTCCCAGTTTGCACATTACACATTAAATGAGTAATTTTGAAGTCCACAATCGGCGGAGCCGACCACACAAATATGGCAAAGGACACCAGACATCCGTACACTTTCGACCGCGTGGTGCGCATATTCTTCTCGGTATGCGCCATCATCGGCACACTCTATCTGCTGGACATTCTTAAAGGGGTGATATTGCCCTTTTTAGTGGCCTGCCTTATCTCCTACACCCTTGAGCCATTAGTGAAATGGAATATGCGGCTTGTGCGCGCAAAGGGACGTTTCCTGCCTGTGCTTATGACTCTGCTGGAGGTGACACTGACCGTCTCCCTGGCTCTCGCATTCCTGATTCCCTACATAATTTCGGAGACAGAAGAGATGTCGGTCCTGCTAAAGCAATACGCTGTCAAAAATATAAACGTACCCTACCTGCCAGACACCGTGCATACTTTCCTGCGCGAGAAACTGCAGATTCAGAACCTCTCTGACATCCTGAGCAACCCTCAATGGCAAGACGCCATAAAAAAGGTGGTATCTTCCTCGTGGTCTTTCCTCAGCAGCGGCATCAGTTTTATTTTCGGCCTGCTGAGCTGGCTCATAGTATTTCTCTATGTAATCTTCATAATGCTTGATTACGAGAAACTCATGCTCTCTTTCCGCCAGCTCATACCACACACCCACCGCGCCAAGGTACTCGGAGTGATGCGCGACGTGAAGAACGCCATGAACTGCTATTTCCGAGGTCAGGTCCTCGTAGCCTCGCTGGTGGGAATACTCTTCGCCATAGGTTTTTACATAATAGGCCTCCCGATGGGAGTTCTGCTCGGGCTCTTCATAGGATTGCTCAACATGGTGCCCTACCTGCAGCTCATCTCCATCCCTATCACCGCCGTGCTGTGTCTGGTGGCATCGGTAGACGGCGACCACTCCTTCTGGATAATCTTCTGGGAGAGCATGGCCGTATATGTAGTGGTGCAGTGCATCCAGGACCTCTATCTGACCCCGAAAATCATGGGCAAAGCCATGGGCCTCAACCCGGCTATCATCCTCTTGTCGCTCTCGGTATGGGGTTGCCTTCTCGGGTTCATGGGCCTTATCATAGCGCTACCGCTCACCACTCTGGTCCTCTCCTACTATGACCGGTATGTGGTGCAGCCTTATATGCGCCGGAAAGACCGGGAGCAACCACCCTCCGACGACGCCATAGGCCCGCTGGACACACCCTTTGAGGATGTGGAGTAACAACAGACAAGTATCATCGAATGAACCGAATAGGCAAACTATATTTCCGTTATGGCACCATGGGTTCAGCTAAGACGGCCATGCTCCTGACCCAGGCATATAATTTCGAAGAGCGAGGCATGGAGTATCTGTGCTTCAAGCCGATTGTCGACACGCGCGAACAGCGCAATGTGATACGCTCACGCATAGGCATAGAGCGGGACTGCCGATGGATATATGCCGACACCGATATGTATCAGCAAATCCGTAAAATCTTCGAGGAGACACTATCCATCCCATCCTGGCTGCTTATAGACGAGGCCCAGTTCCTCACAGCCGGACAGGTGGACCAGCTGGCCCGCGTAGTGGACGACTATGGATGCAATGTGGTATGCTACGGCCTGCGTACCGACTTCATGACACATCTCTTCGAGGGCTCGCGCCGTCTCTTCGAGATAGCCGACAGCATCGAGGAAATAAAGAGTACCTGTTCCTGTGGGCGCAAGACCATAGTCAACGCCCGCATAGACCAGCATGGAAATATAGTCACTCAGGGACAACAGGTCGAAATCGGCGGCAATGACCGGTATATGGCCGTGTGCCGCAAGTGCTGGACCAATAAGAAAATAGAGAAGGCTCGCCGCAATATGCTCCCCTTCGAGACAGGCGAAGTCTGAAACAGACGAAAACAGACGAAACATCAACCTAATACCAGTTCAATAAATGTTACCCAAACAACAACGCGAAGACATTATCGCTCTAATACACCGCGAAGTAGTGCCCGCCATGGGCTGTACGGAGCCGGTAGCCATAGCCTTGGCGGTAGCCAAAGCCACTGAGTTGCTCGGCACAAGACCTCAGAAAATCAAAGTGGGTCTCAGCGCCAATATGCTCAAAAACGCTATGGGCGTCGGCATCCCCGGCACCGGAATGATAGGACTGCCCATAGCCATCGCCTTGGGTGCTATTATCGGCAAAAGCGAATATGGCCTCGAGGTGCTGAAGGATGTCAATCCCGACGCCGTGGCCGAAGGCAAGAAGTTCATTGACGAAGGTCGTATCGAGATTTACCTGGACGAAAACGCCCCCTCGATACTACACATAGATGTCCTGGTCAGCGCCGAGTCCTCCCAGGCCAATGCCGTCATTTCCGGCAATCATACCCACTTCGCCCGCCTGGCGACTTCCCGGGAGACTCTGCTTGACGAACTGAGCGGCGACTCCCCCTCCGCCACTTCCGGCAGCATAGAGTCCGACCCCAGACTGGATATGCGCACTGTCTGGGAATTCGCCACAGAGACCCCTGTCGAGGAGATTGACTTCATACTCCAGGCCCGCGACCTGAACAAGAAAGCAGCCATGCTGGCAATGACAGAGGGCTACGGACACTCCTTGGGCTACACCATCAAACAGCATGGCGCAAAATACTTCGGCGACACACCGCTGGAACACATGCTCATATACACCTCGGCCGCCTGCGACGCCCGTATGGCCGGCGCAGCCATCCCCGTAATGTCCAACTCCGGGTCCGGCAATCAGGGCATCACCGCCACAATGCCGGTAGTCAGCTTCGCCGAAGACTGCGGCGCCACCGAGGAACAGCTGATACGCGCCCTTACCCTATCACACCTCACCTCTATCTATATCAAGCAGAGCCTCGGCCGTCTCTCCGCGCTCTGCGGCTGTGTGGTCGCATCCACCGGTTCCTCCAGCGGCATAGTCTACCTTATGGGAGGTGGATTCGAACAGGTACAGGCCGCCATCAAGAATATGGTCGCCAACCTCACCGGTATGGTCTGCGACGGAGCCAAACCCTCCTGCGCGCTGAAGATTTCCAGCGGCGTAAGCACCGCGATGATGACGGCCCTGTTGGCCATGCAGGGACGTTGCGTAACCAGCAGCGAGGGCATCGTCTGCGATGACGTGGACACCACGATCCGCAACCTGACAAGCATAGGACGCGATGCCATGAAAGAGACAGACCGCCTTATCCTGAACATAATGACCCACAAGTAAGAGGTCGTCTAAAAATATAAACGATACAGCCGCTCCTCAGGGCGGCTGTATCGTTTTTATATGACTATAAATTGATGTCCTGCGGAATAATCCTCAGCGCACGAACTTGGCCATGACCGGGCCCTGTGCCGTACGCGCCACCGCCACATAAGTGCCGGGAGCCAAAGAGCCGAGTCCGGCCGAAGTGCCGAATACAGACAGGACGTGCGAGCCGTCGACGCCATACACATCAATCCGCGAAGCCTCGGCGCCGGAAAGTATAAGCGCGTCGCCCTCTGCATACAGGCTCACTCCCTCAGGTGTATCCACCATCTCTATACCTGTAGACTCTTCTCCAAGCACGAAGTAGAGTACACCCTGCACCTGTGTACGGTCGTTGAAGAATCCTACCATGTATGTGTCGCCCACTACGCCGTTGCCGAATGAACCCTTCATAGCGAAATCGGCCGACTCCCCTTCGTGTACAAAAAGGGTCTCGGCACCTATAGTGGCCAGGGTATTGCCGCCGCGCTGCGGGAAGATATAGGAGGTGAGGGTATTGTTGAAGTATCCGTTGCTGCAATACAGGGAACCGGCCACAGACACATCGTTGGAGGGGACGGTGGGTGTTGAAGCGCCGTCACCGCTGGTGAAACGCAGATTCTGCAGAGCTATGGAGGTGGCACCGGAAAGGGCGCTCATCGTAACCTCGAAAGGCTCGGAAATAATCTCGCCCTGGGTCGTCACGAAGCAGAAATAATAAGTGCCGGCTGCCGGAACGGGGGAAGCGAATTTAGTCACAAAGTCAAGGCTCTGGGTCTGTCCGCCCTCGACGTCCACGTTGAAAGGTGCGGTCTGGCCCACTAATCGGTCGTCGCCGTCTATCACGGCGGCCATGACCTCGCCGAGGAACTCGCTGTCGCCCGAATTCACTATCTCTCCGCTCACACGGAAGTTGGTATTCGTGTACAGGTTTGTGAGTATTTTCACATTATCCACGTGTACGTCATACTCCACAGGCACAGACTCGAATGTGAGCGTACCGTCAGCCACCGTCAGCTTAAGCACTCCGGAGGCATCGATTGTGAAATCTACGTCTTTCCATTCATCGGTATCCGCGTTTCTCCATGCTGCCGTGACGGTATAAGTGCCGGAGGCGGGGAAGCTGCTCGAGGAGACGTTGAACTTGTTTACCATTTCATAGGTATCCAGCTTCACCATACGCCCGGAGGGGAGATAGGAGACCTTGCCCTCGGAGTCTGTGAGCTTCACGCCTAAGTATACATTCTCCGTCTGCATCGTGGGATTATAGAAAGCCTCGGCGTTGAAGTCCACGCTCTGCAACGTATTGTAGGAGGTCTGGGATGTGGTGAGATTGCCGTCAGCGAGGATAGAGGTGTAGAACACCGAACCCTCCACAGGCTTGCCTATGCCCACACAGGCGTTCACGGCGTTGTTGAATCCGCCGGTGGAGCCGCCTATACCCTGCTGCTGGGGAGTCATGGCCGAGAGCAGGAAATAGCCGTCGCTCATGCCGCCCCAGCCCCAATTGATGTGGTAGTAGCGGTCCGAGCTATAGCCGTCGCACACGAAGCAGTGTCCGCCCTGGGAACTGCTCACGCCCGTGAAGATTACCGGACGTCCGTTCTGGAGTTCCGTGTACACGATATTCTCCCACTCCGAGAGGGTGTAGAAGGCTCGCTGCAGTGTGTGTACGCCCTTGTCATAACCGAAGTTGTAATAGAGAGCGGTAGGGATTGTGTTGGCCGTCGTGCCGCTGGAGGTCAACGAGTACTGCATGGAAGTCGCATAGCCGCAGTCGCGCATCAGTGTGGCCACGGCCTCCTTCTGCGCGGCGGTACTCTCGCCCCGGTAATTGTCCAGCATAGAGGACCAGTCAAGATTGGATTTGGCAAGATTGTAGCTCAGTGTCTCGCCTCCTAAGGTCCAGGTGTAGCTCGTGAATCCCTCGCCATGTTCGGCAGGCCACTCGAATGTCTTCATCACCTGAGCCATGGCTGTGGCCACACATCCGGTCATGCAGTGCTGGCCGCTGAGCATCGGGGTCAGGTCATTGTAGGGAGCGTTCTGATTCCACTGGGTCTTACACAGCGGGGCTATGGCATCCCTCTGCGGTGCGGGCAGCGCGTAGACGTTGCGTACCTGTCCTCCCTCCACCTGCGCTATCTCTGCGGAATAGCCGTCAAGCATAGCCTGCATGGCCGGGGGGATGGAGGCAGGGTCGAACTCGGTATCGGCATAACCCAAGACCGCCGGAGTCTCGGAACTGGCCGAAGCCACTACAAAGCCACGGTCACCGGCTCCGGAGAAAATGTAGAGGGCAGGCATACCATTGTGACTGATGGTCCGCTGCAATGTCAGCTGTCCCTTCAGGGCAGGAGCCTTCTTCAGGCCGTCGCTCAAGGCAGCGGCCACATTGGCTTTCGCCTCGTCGGCACTAAGTGTGCGGGCACCTGCCACCGGAGCTATCAGCCCGGCGAGTGCCAATGCGCAGAGTATTCTTTTCATATACATCGTGATTTATTGGTTGTTTTATTTGTTTCTGTTCAGAAGTTCGACGCAGTCCGCGAACCCGCTTTCGGTATACGCGCGGGCTACCGCCGGGTCCGATGCGGCCTCGGCTGCCGAAATCGGCAGGCTTATCATTCGGGTTATACGCACGTGCCGGTCTATGTGGTCCATAAGCTCACTCACGCTCGGAGCCTGCTTCATGGCCTCGTACTGCTCGTAGGTATAGGTCGTAAAGACGCTGTTCGGTCCTATGCCCCGGCGGTCCAGCCACCATCCGTCTCCCAGTTCAATAGGCGTCTGACCCTCGTTCAGGTCAGAAGGAGCCGGATAAGACAGCACGCTTTTGCCGTCGGCTGTCAGGGTTATGGGCACAAGGTCTATGCCCGCCTCTCCGCCGCTCACCTGATATACGATAGCCGGAGGCATGACCTGCACTTCGCTCCCTATCACCGGAAGCGTCATCTTGCCCGGTTCCGGCTGCGAAGCCTGGCTCTTGCAGCCGCACAGGGTCACGGCTGCAAGCCCGGCCGTCAACAATATAAATAATATATTCGTGTATTTGATTTTCATGGATGTTTTTTGCCGTTCTAAACAACGCCACAAATTTAACAATTATTTCTTATTTTAACAAAAAACTTACGTATCAGTACATCGGAGTGAACGGGACAGACTTTTTCAGGTGCCTGTTGGCCTCGCCGGTATAGGCTCCGGACTCGCTCACCGTCAGCTTCATCACAGGCGCTCCAGGTTTTAAGTCACACTTGTTCAGGTCTATATACCAGAAGCCGTCGTTGGTCACCTGCTCGAAGTAATAGCGTTTGTCCCTGAGGTTGGAGAAGCTGCGCCACTGTGTGGAGCTTACGTTGGGGGCGCTCTCCACCGTATAGGTATAGGGCACGCTGACATTCATCACCACCGTGCGGCAGATAGTGGCGCCCAGGTCGGCGTCGCCGGTCTCCTCCACGTGGCGGATAAAGAAGTCGGCTCTCACATAGCGGTCCGGACTGGACACTGTGCCGGGCAACGTATGTTCGCCCCCCTTCTTCTTCCAGTACTCGTTTATGGCCTGCATGTCGGGCCACTGCGGGTCATTGGTAAGCGTGCGGATGTCGTCTCCCTCGTAAATCCTGATGTCGCCATGGTCGAACTCCAGGATTGCCGTCTTGCCGGAAGCGTCGGTGATGCCCCAATGCAAGGTAGAGACGGTGCCTCCGTCGAATGTCGAGCCGCCGATGTGGAAGTCCTGACGGCGCAGCGTTTCCACACATTCGTCGGTAGTGGCGTTCATATCCAGCAGCCAGGCCACAAAGACCGCCAACGACATGGGAGACCGCTGACGTACGGTCTCATTGTCGTAAATAGTACCCTTGCAGAAAAGGCCGTTGATTACCAGACCCTTCTCATTCATCCCCTCGGTGATGCCCCCGTCATAGCCCACGGCGTAGACAGCGCCGTATTTCGAAGTCCACTTCACTGAGTTCTCCTGGACATCGCCCTGCTTGGCCATACCGGCGGGATAAACGTACACATTGGTGGGAATCGGCGTTTTCCAGTCCAAAGACCGGCCTACTATCAGCAGATTGTCACTCCCCTTGTACAGCACCCGCGAACAGGCATCGGCATTGACAGCCGGACATAACAGGGCCGCGCCCAATGCCAGGCCTCCAATCACTTTCATAAACGTGTGTTCCATAGTCTATAGCGTTTTACTTTTTAACATATATAACCCTCCGCCCTCCCTAAAAGTTTATCCCGTCCTCAGCATTTCAAGCCTTCCTGCGCCGTACTCTCCATTTTTTTGCTAAATTTGCAGAATATTATGGCAGAAAGAAAAAGAGCATACAATTTATATATCGACGAGTGTGGCGACCATTACCTTGCTACATTCGACCGCAATTTTCCGATATTTACACTTTGTGGTATTTTGATGCCCATTAAAAAGGTAAATTCCTTCAAAACGGCAATAGACAATCTGAAGAAAGAATTTTGGCATACGACTGATGTAATACTCCATTCCAGAGATATACGTAAATGCGAAAAGCATTTTAAAATCCTGTTTGATGATGACATTAAACGACGGTTTTATGCAAAAGTGAATGAAGTGCTCGGTATGCAGGAAGTATATGTAATAGTATGCTGCTCTGTCCTTAAGGAGCCTTGCATACAGAAACACGGAACAGATGCCGATGTTTACGGCACTGCCCTCAAATACGTAATTCAAAGGAGTATATTTTGTGTTGACGACCATAATTCCGAAGGTGGCATAATAAACATTATTGTAGAGCGTCGTGGAAAACGCGAAGATGGAGCGTTGCTGAATTATTACAATAGATTAAGGGTGACGGGTATGCACTATATTTCTCCACAACGTCTTGCGGAACATATCGGCAAGTTTGAATTTAGCGATAAAAAAGAGAACGTTTTCGGATTGCAGTTAGCTGATTTGATTGCCTATCCTATTTCAAGATATGTAATGAATCCCGATAAACCGAACCCGGCATACGAAGTGATTGCCCCCAATATTTATAAAAGCAACGGCAAAATTCTCGGGTTGAAGATATTTCCCGATAAATAAAAAAAGGGTACTCTTTCGAGACCCTTTCCGACCGGGAGACACCCCAGCCCCTAAAATCGTTGCCTACGCACTCGAAGTATTTCTTTTTGGGGAAACTACCCTTTTTGCACTGCAAAGGTAATACTAATTTTGCAGTTTCTGAAATAATAACGCAAAAACAAGTGAAAAAGTTTGTAAACCACCTTATAAAAAGCGAATCCTCGACAACGATTCGGTCTCATTTCGTGTTCCGCATTACACATTTTCACTCCGGACGTTCAAGTCTCCGATTTTTTTGCTAACTTTGCGGGTTCAAGGGGGAATGTCCCCCTTTGATGCTCATTTTTTTGCTTTTCTATTCTAATGGATATTTCCGTAGTCATACCTTTATATAACGAGGCCGAGTCCCTGCCCGAGCTCACCGCATGGATTGAGCGCGTCATGTCCGCCAACGGCTTCTCGTATGAGATTATATTCGTAAACGACGGCAGTTCCGACAATTCGATGGAGGTAATCCGCTCTCTGGCCGCAAAGAATCCCTCCATCCACGCCGTCTCCTTCAGCCGCAACTACGGCAAGAGCCCCGCCCTGAACACCGGATTCGCCCGCGCCAACGGGGATGTGGTGATTACGATGGACGCCGACCTCCAGGACTCTCCGGACGAAATTCCCGAACTTTACCGCATGATTGCCGAAGAGGGTTACGACCTGGTGAGCGGCTGGAAGAAAAAACGCTACGACCCGCTTTCCAAGACCATTCCCACCAAGCTCTTCAACGCCACGGCACGCAAGGTGAGCGGCATCAAGAACCTGCACGACTTCAACTGCGGACTCAAGGCTTACCGCAATACCGTGGTCAAACACATCGAGGTGTACGGAGACATGCACCGATATATCCCCTACCTGGCCAAGAACGCCGGATTCTCCAGAATCGGCGAAAAGGTGGTACGCCACCAGGCCCGAAAATACGGAAAGACCAAATTCGGCCTGGACCGATTTGTGAACGGATACCTGGACCTCGGCACCCTGTGGTTCCAGAGCAAATTCGGCATCAAGCCCATGCACCTGTTCGGCCTGCTCGGCTCCCTGATGTTCCTGCTCGGCTTCATAGCCACATTTATAATCCTGACTCTCAAGTGCGTGGCTCTGTGTTCCTCCTCTTTCAGCTTCTACGTCACCAACTCCGTGTACTTCTACCTGGCCCTCGCCGCGATGGTACTCGGCACCCAGTTCTTTCTTACCGGATTCGTCGGCGAGCTCATAACCCGCAACTCGGCCGAGCGCAACTCATATCAGATAAAAGAAGAGTTTTGAGACATTCCGCACCCATATCGTCCCTGTGCGCGGCGCTCCTCTGCCTGGCGGCCTGCGACAGCTCCGACTGCGGCGACAACCGCAGCTCCCTGCCCCTGGCGGGATTCCGCGCCTCATCCTTTCCCACGCAGGCCATAGCCCTGGACTCCCTGGGCATCGCCGGCATAGGTGCCCCAGCGGACTCGGTGATGCTGTTGCGCGACGCCTCGCAGGCTTACCTGCCACTGGACTTCGAGAAGCACGTCACCTCCTTCGTGCTGCGTTACCGCGACATACCCGAGGCCCTGTTCGACACCATAACATTCCGGTACGACCCCGAACCCTGGTTCGTCTCCACCGAGTGCGGCGTCATCTACAGATACGAGATGCGGGACATAGACCACACCACCCACTTCGTGGACTCCGTGACCTGTCCCTCTCAGGTAATAGACAACACCCCGGGCGAAAACATTTTCATCTACTTCCGCACCGATTCCCCGGATGCGGCGCCTAAACCCGTGAAGCCGTGAAGACCCTGCTCCGCATACTCATCGCCCTGCTGCCGGCGCTGCCCCTTTCAGCGGCGGCGCAACGCCGGGTCACATCCGTGGAGACCGACGACAAGAAGCCCCAGACCCCTACTCTGCACTACTACGACAGACACGGCAACCCGCTGGACGAGCCCGTGCTGTTCCTCGCCACCCTGGACACCGTTCAGTCCGCAAAGGCTTCCGCAGCCCCCCTCTATCCGCGCCTCCACGCCCTGACAGTCGGCATAAACTTCATGGACGGCATACTGGCTGTCGCCGGACAGAAATACGGAGGGGCCGACATACAGGGCTCCCTCTCCATGTGGAACTGGCTCTTCCCCACAGTGGAGTTAGGCATAGGGGGCGCGCACGACACCCCGGACGGAATGAACTTCACATACAGGGGTTCCCCGGCGTTCTACGCAAAAATAGGCGCGGACTATAACTTCCTGTACAAAAGCAATCCGCGATACAAGGCTCTGTTCGGACTCCGCGCCGGATTCTCCTCCTTCTCATGGAGCCTCCGTAACGTGACTGTCGACAACCCTTATTGGGGAGAAACCGCCAGGTTCGACATAACCGGCCAGAGCGCGGCCGCCTTCTACGGCGAACTGCTCGCCGGCATACGTGTAAACATCTACAGGCGGTTCGACCTGGGCTGGAGCTTCCGCTACCGGTTCATGTTCTCCTGCTCCGACGGCTCCTCGTCCCGCCCCTGGTATGTGCCCGGATACGGCGGCCGGGACAACCACTTCGGCTTCACGCTCTCCCTTTCCTACACGCTGCCACTCTCCAGGCCTGAACCGGAGACCAAACCTGCAGAACAGTAAGACCGAACCCCGGTTTTAAGTCCTCGCGCCCCCCTTAATCCTTCCTTAGTCCTTGCGGACCTCCGTTTTCCAGTCGTGGGTCTCCGTTTCAGTCGTTGCGGGTCTCCTGACCCGCAACTTAATGCGAGGATTGTGGCTTGCGGGTCAGGAGACCCGCAAGGACTGAAGACCTGCAACGACTACGGAAAGGACTGAGAAGGCAGTCTTCTGACCTGCAAGGACTGAGTTTTTACATCTTTTCAACTTTTTTTGAATTTTTTTCTTTGTTATTCCAAAAATAATTCTGATATTTGCAGCCGAAAAAGTGAGATGATTGCTTTTCCACCCCCGGATGTCTAAAAGCCTCGTACGGCCCATCCGTCTGATTACCAAGACATAAACACAATTATTAATAACAAATTTTTTACGGACAAATGAAGAAATTTTACTCCCTGCTGACAGCAGCCTGCTTTACTGCTTCAGCTTTCGCTCTCGTGCCCGACACACACAAGGTAGCGAACTTCCAGGTCCCCGGAAACATCAACACCGAGATTCTCCAGAAGATGAATGTCGACATGAAGGATGTAAGCTCCAAAAAGGCCTTCAGAATCAAGAACGAAGCCGACGGTTCGGAATGGGCTTGCCTCATCGCGCTCCCCGGCCAGTGGATGGATGACATCACCGATTATCCCTACTATCAGCTGATGGTATCCATGCAGCCCGTCGACGGTTCTTCCGAGGACATCTATATGCTTCAGATTGCCTGGCCTTCTTACGGTGCTTTGGACGACATGTACGAAGAGGTTGAAGGCGGCCTCAAGTGGGACCGCGCCAAGGTGGAGGCCAAATATGGCGACAAGGCTTTCCAGCCCTACACATACGAAGACTTCGTCGAGGCCAATGGCGGCAGCGGTATGTTCGTAACTCTTCCCGGCCTCTACTACGCTCCCTGTATCATCGGTGTCCAGGCCTTCGGCAACAACCCCTATAACTGGGAAGTAGGCGGCAAGGAGGTTTATCCCATAGCAGCCACACGTACTGACAACGGCTGGGACACAAGCAATGCCTGTACCTGGAACTGGGCTTCTTTCGACTTCGCCACTTCCGACATCAAGGTCGAGTTCACCGGTAAATACTCCAATTCCAGCAGCACCAACCAGCCTTACGCAGGTCAGACCGTGGCAGACCTCAACGGTCTCGGAGTCATACTCGGTTTCGCCGATGTCCTTTGGGATACGGTAGGCGAGGTACACATCTTCAACGGTGGCCGTCAGGAAGCCTTCGACAACTGGACACTCAACTACGGAGAGCAGTCCACACAGCCCCTGAACTTCTACTATATCTGCTTCTGCGACGAGACGATGGGTTATATGTGGAAGGACGAAAACGGCAAGGAAGACCAGAACTACACCAACAAAGACCTTCCCAAAAATGGCGCACCCGGTGCTATATTCAATAAAGACTACCACATGACATACTTCGCAGGCGCTATCTGGGCTCCCGAGAACAGCGAGCTTCCCTACGGTACCTGGTCAATGAAAGTGCCTGAGATGGATAACAACGTTTACGTTCAGAAGCCCGAGGCCTATAACCTCGCGGTTCCCGGTCTGAAAGACAACTACCTTGAACTGGAAGCCTTCCACGGTTCATACGAGGGCTATAAAATCACCAGCGTACCCGAGAAGACATTCCTCGGTATCGGTGACAAGAAACTCGGTCTGAACTACAGAATCGCAGGTAGCCTCACAAACGGTTACTCCATCATGGGTAGCGTTGTAGGCAACATCGTATATCACAACACTCCCGACAAATGGGTTGACGAATACGAGATGCTCCCCGCAGTAGGCAACGTTGACGCCGATGTCATCACCTCTGCTGTTGAGGAAATCGAGAGCGACGCTCCCGTAGTAAGCAAGACTTACTACAACTTCCAGGGCCAGCGTCTGAGCGGCGAGCCCGAGAACGGCATGTACATCGTACGCGCCATCAAGGCCGACGGCACTGTCAAGACTACAAAGATAGCCAAGTAAATCAGGACTCCAATCCAACCGATAAGGCGCGACCCCATTCAGGGGCCGCGCCTCTTTCTTTTGCCCTATCGGCTCCGCCGTTTCAGTCGCGGCGCGGCTCTCAGCTTAAGTCGTTATCAGTCGTCCCCGCTCTTCGTTTAGTCCTTTTAAGTCGTTGTGGGTCTCCATTTAGTCCTTGTGGGTCTCCTGACCCGCAACCATATCAGACGTTGCCGACTTTTTTAGTGCAGCGAAGCGAGGCTTGCGGGTCAGGAGACCCGCAAGGACTGATTTTTTAGTCGTTGCAGGTCTTTAGTCGTTTTAGTCGTTGCGGGTCTCCTGACCCGCAACCATTCCGGACTTTACCGACTTATCGGTGCAACGGGTTGTGGCTTGCGGGTCAGGAGACCCGCAACGACTAAGGAAAGGACTGAGGAAAGGACTGAGGACTGAAAAGACTGAACGGACTGACAAGCCCAAAGAACGCTCAGCCGCCGACGACCCGCAGCCCTCACCAATCCCTATATCTACAAGAATCGGAAATGCCTAAATCCAGCAGGTCTATCTCCAACATTCCCTGCTCGCCACAGTAATTAGGATACGAACAATACCGATACTCCCATGGTTTGAAAACGATACCGGCGCGTACGGGATTGGCATGGATATAATCCATCTTCTGACGCAAATGCTTGATATTCAAAATACAATACTTGTCCGCACCTCGTTGCCACAAATGATAATGCGGAGTGTCGGGATTAGTGTTTTTCGAGACGCTGCACGATGCGTCATCGTTACAGAGTATATTTTCTTCCAAAAAATGCCTGAGCATCCATTTTTTCCTGCTCTCACCCTCATTTTCAAGTATGGCGCCGATAATCTTTCTCGAGGTAAACTTCTTGAAATCACCTATCACTTTCCACAGATGTTCACAATCCGTGTCATGAGCCGCTATCAGATGGATATGGTTGGTCATGAGAACCCAGGCATAGATTTGCAACCCTTTCTTCCTGCGACAATAGTCAAGAGAGTCGGCAATGATACCCTTATATTCCTCACGGGTAAACACATCCACCCAGTCTATAACCGTAATAGTGATGAAGTATACCGTATCGGGAGGGAGAGTCATATATGCACCGGGATAGTAACGGCTCATGATTACGAAGTATTTATCAATTAATCGTGTTAACGCTGCAAGTCAGCGATTTCCAATCGTCCAGTCGTTGTGGGTCTCCTTCTTAGTCGTCGTGGGTCTCCTGACCCACGACTTGATGGAGAATTGTGACTTGCGGGTCAGGAGACCCGCAAGGACTAAAAAAGGACTGATGACTCACAAGGGCTGAAAGGACTAACGGCCCGCAAGGGCTGAAAGAACTGCGGGTCAGTAGGCTGTGTAGGTGAGCGAGGTGTAGTAGTTGTTCATGCCGGTAGCCGACGCTCCGTATCCGTAGGAGAGGGTGATGTAGCCGGTGTTGCCGCCGCCCCACCAGGTGGCCGACGGTCCCGTGCCGCTGTAATTGACATCCACCGGGTTGCCGTAGAGCGCTGTCAGCTGGTTGTACAGATTGTAGTACATGGACTGGTCTCGCATCGCGCTCCAATTATAGAACTGTGTGCCGCTCATCAGTCCGTCGGTGTACATCACCATCGCCTCCGGCCACACATAGCCGAGCTGACGCACATTGCTTAAGTATATGGCGTTGTTCAGATAGCCCGTTACCGTATATCCGGCATTGAACAGCGAATTGATGCCCGCATCGATAAAGGAGCCGAATGTCAGGCCGAGAATAGTGCCGATGGAAGGCACGGCAGGGAGAACCCTCACGTACCGGGGCACCGGGGGCACCCAGTAATTGATGCGGTAAGGGCTTGCTACGGGAGGCCCCCAGTATCCGCCGCCGGGACGGGGAGGACGATAGCCGGGTCTGCGATACTTGTAGTGCGGACGGGAATGATGCGACCAGCTGCCGGGACGTGGAGCGCTGTTGCCGCCGGGGCGATAGCCGGGACGGTTGTCATGGCCGGGGCGTGTAGCGCCGCCGTTGTGACCCGGGCGGTTGTCGTGACCCGGGCGGGTAGCGTGGCCGTTATGGCCGGGACGGTTGTTATGGCCCGGGCGGGTAGCGTTGCCGCTATGGCCGGGACGGGTGTCATTGCCCGGACGGGTGTCGTGGCCGGAATTGCCGGGACGGGCAGAGTGATTCGGCTTGGCGGCGGCGCCTTCATGCCGGAAAGAGTTTCCGGTATTTTTAACCGGAACATCGCCCTTATATCGGTGCTTGTCCCTGTCGCCGACGGAATTGCCGCCGGGACGGGTGCTGCTGCCGCCGGGACGGGTGGAGCTGCCGCGTCGAGGCGCCGACGGACGGGATTCGCCGTGCCGCTGTCCGGATGTACGGGTGGTCTGTGCGGAACGGGAGGAGCCTCGGTGCTGTGCTTCCGCACACAAAGGAGACATGAGAGCCGCCCCGAACAAGGCAGGTATGAGTAGTCGTGTAAGTCGGTTCATATTTACAGGTTTTAGGTTTATATTATATGGCTTAAGTTCACTGTTCGCCAGTATATAGATAAGACAACCCACACGCTGATTAGTTTAAAGGAATCTCCGCGTCGGCGAGGCCACCGTCAAAAATCCCTAAAGAGTACGAAATGGGCGCCCGACAAAGATTTAGGAAAATTTAACGTTTGGAATTGTCACAACAGAATCCGCATTTTATTTCATAATCCGTAAAATAAAGGAATAAAGTGTATAATAAACGGATATTTACACTATAACAATACCGAAAAGCCGCGCCGAGAGCGACATCTCAAATGTTAAATTCGTGAAATTGTGTTGCATTTTCAAAATTTTACACTAACTTTGCGAAGTTTAAATTCCCTAAAGGAATCTTAACACCGGTATCTACCGCCATCGAATCACACCGCATGATGCCCTGACAAGGCTCTAAGAGACTGAAACCCAATATATCGGACCCACGTATAGCCCCACAATGCGGGTCGCGTGTGATGTGGTCGGAGACAAAAAGTGTGCGGAAACCCGCAGGAATTTTTAACATCCGGACAGCCAAAACCTCTTCGTAGCCTACACTATGGAGGGGTTCGAGACGGTTAAAACGACATTGAAACACCCTTAAAAGGAAACGGAAACTGACATATAACACACATATATCAGCAGGAAACAGACTTAAAACTAATATCAGACCCGACTCTTCTCTACAAAGACGAAAGAAAAACAAAATATCACTAAATTATTTCAAGTATGAGAAAACTGTTTTTAACTTCAATGGCCGTAGCAGCCGTGGTATGTGCCGCCCAGGTGGAGGCGCGTACCGTACAGGGCGTGGTCGTTGATGCCGGAACCGGTGAGGAAATCATCGGTGCGACAGTGATGCCCATAGGTGGCGGACAAGGTGTCGCCACTGACTTCGACGGCAAGTTCACTCTCAACGTTCCCGACAACGTGAAGACGGCCCGCATCAGCGCCGTCGGCTATAAGGAGCAAGTCGTGAACCTCACTTCCCAGATGCGTGTCCAGCTGGCTTCTACCGCTACCGCCATCGACGAGGTCGTGGTTATCGGTTACGGTACCGCCACCAAGGAGTCCCTTACAGGTTCCGTAGCTGTGGTGGGTTCCAAGGAAATCGAAGACCGTCCCGTCACCAACGTGGCTACCGCCCTCGAGGGTAACGCCCCCGGCGTACAGGTTAACTCCACCACCGGTTCACCCGGTTCAAGCCCCACCATCGTCATCCGCGGTGTCGGAACCCTTACCGGTACCACTACTCCTCAGCTCGTCGTGGACGGAGTCATCTTCAACGGTGACCTGGCGGACATCAACCCTGCCGACGTAGAGTCCATGACAGTGCTCAAGGACGCCGCCTCCTGCGCCATCTACGGTGTGCGCGGTTCCAACGGTGTGATTCTCATCACTACCAAGAAAGCGAAAGACAAAGGCAAAGCCGAGGTCACTCTCCAGATTCGCGAAGGTATGTACACACGCGGTCTTCCCGAGTATGACCGTCTGAATTCCACCCAGTGGATGGAGACCCAGTTCCAGGCCCAGGCCAACGAGCTCATGGCTTCCCAGCCCCTGAAATATCCCGACCGCGCTACCGCCAACGCTTATCTGCAGCAGACCTTCGTAAGCGGTTTCCTCCAGGGCCAGAACATATTCAACCTGCCCGGCGACCAGCTCTTCGACGAGAACGGCAAAGTGCTAGGCAGCGTACTCCCCGGATACAATGACCTTGACTGGTGGGACGCCATCTCCCGCACAGGTCTCCGTCAGGAATACAACCTGAACGTAGCGGCGGCAGCCGACAAATACAACCTGTTCGCATCTCTGGGTTACCTGAAGGAAGACGGCTACGTCCGTTACTCCGACTTCGAGCGCTACAACGGCCGTTTCAATGTAAACTTCGAACCCACTTCCTACCTGCGCGCAGGCGTCAACTTAGCCGCATCCTACCAGACATCCAACGGTAACCTCGGTTCCGGTAGCGAAGCTGCCTCAAACCCCTTCAGCACCCAGTTCTACGCTCCTATCTTCCCCTACTACGAGCACGATGCCGAGGGTAACATCGTATACGACGCCAACGGCAAGCCCCAGTGGAACATGCGCGGTCGCTTCGACAACCGTAACGCCGCCTACGAGATGCGTCTGAACAAGGCATTTATGGACGGTGGTGTAATCGACGCCAACGCATACGCCACAGCAGTGCTGCCTTACGGTTTCGAGCTGACGGTACGCGGCAACATGAACCGCACCTACACCCACACCACAAACTACTACAACGCCATCATCGGTGACGCAGTTCCCATGGGCCGACTCGCCGAAGGAAGCTCTCAGTACCGCAACCACACATTCATGCAGAACCTGAACTGGCGCCACAACTACGGCACAGAGGAGTGGATGCACGGTATCGACGTAGTTTTGGGCCACGAGAACACCACATCGTACACCGCAAGCCAGTCCGCTATGATGAACAATCAGATCGAGGACGACTACTACGCTTTCAACAACTTCCAGGAAAGCCAGGGCACTCCTACAGGAAGCTACGGCGAAGGCCGCACAGAGTCTTATCTGGGCCGCGCGCGCTACAACCTGAACGACACCTACTTCGCAGAGGCCTCTATCCGCCGCGACGGTTGCGACCGCTTCGCCAAGGATAACCGCTGGGGTACATTCTGGAGTGTCGGCGCAAGCTGGATTTTCTCCAAAGAGAAATTCATGCACTCCGTGAACTGGCTCGACTACGGTAAGCTGCGTTTCTCCTACGGTTCCGTAGGTAACTACCTGGCAGCTCCCGCTATGGCTTACACCTCCCTGTACTCTCAGGTTTCATACGACAACCTCTACGCCCTGGTTCGCTCCTCTATCGGCAACCCGTTGCTGAGCTGGGAGGCACAGAAGACCCTTGACATCGCCATAGAAGGCACACTGTTCCAGAACAGACTCTCCTTCTCTATCGGCTATTTCGACAAGTCTTCCTCCGACCTGATTTACGAAGTCATGACTCCTATGTCCATGGGTTATATGCCTTGGGTCTATTCAAGCATGACAATCCCCACCAACATCGGTAAGATTTCCAACCGTGGCTGGGAACTCTCGTTCAACGGTACAATCATGCGCAACGAAAACCTCCTCTGGACAGCTTCTTTGGACATGACCTTCCTGAAGAACAAAATCAACAAACTTCCCTACCAGAACCGCAATATCAACAACGGTATGCAGACATGGTGCGAGGGCCGTTCAAGATACGCATGGTACCTGCCCACATTCGAGGGTGTGGACCAGATGACAGGTAACTCTCTGTATCGCTTCGACGAGCAGGAGTACAAGTACTACTACAGCCATACCGCCACTTATACGGATGAGGAACTCGACGAGATGTGGAAGCAGGAGCAGGCCAACGCCGCCAGCAGCCTCGTGACCATCAACGGCAAGACCTATACCAATAAGTCCAGCTTCGCCACCTATGCTTGGCAGGGCGACGCCCTCCCCACCGTATACGGTTCCTTCGGCTCCAACCTCGCTTATAAGAACCTTAGCTTCGGCTTCCTGTTCACATACAGCCTGGGCGGCAAGGTGTACGACGCATACTATCAGAGACTGATGTCCGTAAGCGGCAAGGTATCCAACTTCCACAAGGATGTGCTCAACGCATGGACCGGCGTACCCGAAGGCATGACAGCCGACAGCCCCAACCGTCTCGACCCCAACGGCGTTCCCGTCAACAACTCCCAGTACTCCCTGGACAACAACGCCAACTCCGACCGCTTCCTGACCGATGCCTCATGGCTCGTGCTCAAGAACATCAACGTCAGCTACAAGCTGCCCGAGAACTGGACACGCGCCCTGCAGCTCCAGAGCATCAACGTAGGCTTCTCCGTAGACAACCTCTTCACAGTAGCCAAGCGCAAGGGTCTGAACCCGCAGATGACTTATTCAGGTCAGCAGGATGCCTCTACACCCGGCTTCATGACGAACCGCGTATTCTCCTTCCAGCTCACCGCTCGCTTCTAATCAGGGCATCACAGAGTTGAATTCAATTAATTTCAATCAAGCAAATCAATCATGAAAATCAAGAATATTTTCAAGAATGTAGCTGCAGCGGGCGCTTGCACATTGATGATGACAGGCTGCGCAAGCGACTACCTGGACACTCCGGTACACGGTATCGTAGACGCCAAGGCTATATGCAGCACTACCGACAACGCACGTGCAGCCGGAATGACCTTATATCAAAGTATGTTCCGCATGAGTGAAAACCTCGCCCAATTCCAGGCATACATTCAGGGTGAATTAGGTCTAGGCTACTACATCGGCGAAATGCCCGGTCAGGATATGTTCATCAACTTTATCAATGACGGAATCGGCTCATCCTGGAACATCTATTACAATCAGGAAAACGGCTATATCAACTCCGGCGACTATGTATGGAACCGTCCTATGTGGCTTTATTGCTACGCCAATATCGCACAGGCCAACGAAATCCTCCACTACATAGACGACGCCGAGGGCGATGAGGCGACCCGCCTGCTCACCAAGGCTCAGGTCTACACCATGCGTGCCCACCTGTACTTCCGTCTGCTTCAGGTTTACGCCCCCCGTTGGGAAGACTCCAACAACGGCGAGAAGCTCAGCTCCGTAGTGCTCCGTACAGGTATCGAGGAGCAGGACGCGAAGGAAGTGGCTCCCATGAAGGACGTATTGGCCCTCATCTACTCTGACCTGGACGATGCCATCAAGCTGTTCGAGCAGGTAGGCAAGTTCACCCGTCAGACATATTACGAACCCACTCTGAACGTAGCCTACGGCGTATACGCACGTGTGGCCGCCCTGAAACATGACTGGGAAAAGTGCCGCGAAATGGCTCACAACGCCCGTCAGGGTTACCGTCCCGCCACCACCAAGGAGGCGATGAGCGGCTATATGGCGGTGAACCCCAACGATTGGATGTGGGCTCCCTCCTTCAATCAGGATGTCAACGCCATCTACGGTAACTGGAACACATTCCACTGCTGCAACACCATCGGCGCCAACAGCAACCGCTACACCAACAGCATCGAAATCAGCCTCTACCGTCAGATTCCCGAGACCGACGCACGTCGCGACTGGTGGATGACAGTAGACAAACTGACCGGCGTGAACGAGGCATTGGCTTACAACACCCGTATGGTGGACCAGTCAAACATCAACTGGACCGGCGCTCCCCTGCTGCGTGCCGCCAGAACATGGCTTGACGAACACCAGGCAAAATATGAAATCCCCGGTTCTAAGGCTTATAGCGGCGAGACCTCCACTTGCGTAATCCGCAACGGCGCGCAGGTTAAATTCTGGGCCGACGGCGATACCGGCGAGAAGCAGATGTGCCAGTACCCCTTCATGCGTGCCACCGAGATGTACCTCTACGAGGCCGAGGCATGCGCGGAACTTGGTTTGACTACCGACGCTCAGGCACTCCTCGAGGCTGTCAACACACCCCACAACCCCACTTACAAATGCACGGCTTCCGGCCAGGCCCTCATTGACGAGGTCCGTCTGTACCGTCGTATCGAGCTTTGGGGCGAAGGCTTCAACTGGTTTGACTTCAAGCGCTGGAACATCCCCGTCAAGCGTATGGCTTGGGTAGCCGGCGACGTAAACTCCGGTAACACCGTTCCCGGTCTGGACGTAGAAATCCCGACAACCCGCAACAACGGCTGGCGTCACGGCGTACCTGTAGGCGAGCGCCGCTACAACACCGCCATCACAACTCCTATACCCGGCGAGGTACTGAACTGATAACCGACCCGACACATAAAGCTAAGGCAGGCGCGGCAACCCCGCGCCTGCCTTAGCTTT
>URIC01000004.1 GCA_900547755.1 uncultured Bacteroidales bacterium | reverse complement strand
AATAGGAAGCCGTAGTCTTTCCGGCCCCATTACATCCTGCGATTATATATAATGTCGGTTTTATCATTTATATATAGCAAAAATCCCGCAGGCAATTCTGCTTGCGGGATTTTTTTGCGGAGCGACCGAGATTCGAACTCGGGATACGCTTTTGACGTATACACGCTTTCCAGGCGTGCCTCTTCAGCCACTCGAGCACCGCTCCTTCGCTGTTGGGATTTGTCTTGTTTTTACAGCGCGAAGTTAGTGCTTTTTTTCGGATTAACCAAGTCTCTTTGGCGTTTTTTTGCTAAATTTGCAGTGTTTACGGTGGAATGGACAGGGGCTTTGTCTTTGGCTGCGTTTTTACCACTGCTGATTTTTAATTAGTTATGCGTTTTTTTGCTGATTTTTTCTACAAACGGAGCGGTGCTTTGGGTGTAGTGGTTTTACTTTGCTTTTTATCTTTTACGTGGGGGTGCCGGTCTTCCGCATCGGACAAAGAGGAAGCTGACACGGCTTCGCTGCCGGCCGATTTCGGCAAGCGTTCCGACTCTGACAAGGCCAGATACCTGTTGGAGCATAATGTGTCTGTGGACTCTCTGGCATCTTTCGTCATAGAGTGTGTGGGAGGAAATGTCCCGGGAGTCTCGTTCACGGATTTCGATGACATAGAACTCCTGGTGGCCGAGCGCCTCGGCGATGAGGCCTTAGGCACTTATCTGCTTTGTTTCGAGACCGGTATGCAACGTCTGCCGTTGGCCAAGAAGTATCAGCTGAAGAAGCAGCTTCCCCTCACCGACATGTCTCTGTTGGGATTCACCCTGGGCCTGGACTATTCGAATAAGATAATTGACTCGCAGCTGAGCCTGGGCAAGGTGGACCGGGAGGTAGCCGAGTTCTACCGTGCCTGCAATCAGGAAGAGTCTGTCTACGAGGATTTTCTAAAGGGACTGGCAACAGGGCTTACAAAGAGCGCCTCGCGCGGTGTGCCTGAAGATGTGGCGGCCAAATATGCGAAGAGACATGCACCTGAGACAACCGGCCGATACCCTTCGGCTTCTTCAGCACCCGCATCGGAGCCTTCCGAACCGGAGGAGGCTGCGGAAGAGGCATTTTCTTCTATCGGGGAGGTCTCTCATGTCATTGAATAATCCGGCTTGCAATTTTCACCCATATTTTACGTTTATTCCTAAACAACCTCTTAAACAGCCTCTCATAACATGACTGACAATTCCCTGCAGCACGACGGCAAGAAGCGAGGCCGCGTGCGTATAGGACTTCTGGGCAAAATCATTCTGGCCATAGCTCTCGGCGTCGGCGCCGGATATGTGTTCCCCGAATGGTGCGCCCGTCTGTTCGCTACCTTCAACTCCATCTTCAGCGAGTTCTTAGGTTTCTCCATCCCTCTGATTATACTCGGTTTCGTGGCCCCGGCTATCGCCGAGATAGGCAAGAGTGCCGGCAAAATGCTGATAACCACGGCACTGCTGGCTTACGGATTCACTATCCTGGCCGGACTCACCTCTTTCTGCGTGAGCGACACCCTGTTCCCTTCGATGGTGGAGCCGACCCGATACCTGGATGCCGGGGGCGGACAGCCGCAGTCCTCGATTCCATATTTCAACATAGAGATGCCCCCTCTTATGAGCGTGATGACGGCACTGGTGCTTGCCTTTGTGCTGGGTCTGGGCACCGCCATGCTTCCTCCCGGTGCCATGCGCCACGGCCTTGACCAGTTCCGCGAGATTATCTCCCTGGTAATCAAGAAGGTAATCGTGCCGCTGCTGCCTATTTACATCTTCGGCATTTTCCTGAACATGACCATTGTAGGCCAGGTAGGGTTAGTGATGGGCACTTTTGCCAAAATCATAGCGGTGATATTCGGCATACACATCTTTTATCTGCTGTTCCAGTTCTGCGTGGCGGCGCTCGTGTCCCGCCAGCCGGGCCAGCGCAATCCGCTGAAGATGCTCGGCAAGATGATGCCGGCCTACTTCACCGCCTTAGGCACGCAGAGCAGCGCGGCCACCATCCCGGTGACACTGCGCCAGACTGTCAGCATGGGTGTGAACAAGGGCATAGCGGGGTTTGTAGTGCCCCTGTGCGCCACCATCCACATGTCCGGCAGCACACTTAAGATAGTGGCCTGCGCCCTGGCACTGATGCTGCTGAACCACATTCCCTACGACTTCCCTATGTTCATGGGCTTCATCTGCATGCTGGGAATAACCATTATCGCGGCACCGGGTGTGCCCGGCGGCTCTATAATGGCCTCACTGGGTCTGCTCAGCTCCATGCTCGGATTCTCCGAAGCGGACAATGCCCTGATGATAGCGCTGTACATAGCCATGGACAGCTTCGGAACCGCCTGCAACGTCACCGGCGACGGAGCCATCGCCGTGATTGTGAACCGTATATTCCGCAACACCCGCACGGATATCCCGCAGGCCGATGGAGAGTAACGAAGACTTCGACTTAGCCTATTCGCTGATAGAGCATACCTCCGCCAACGTCTTCCTGACAGGTCGTGCCGGCACCGGCAAGACCACTTTCCTGCGCGCACTCATAGGCCGCAGCGACAAGCAGATAGTGGTGGCCGCGCCCACCGGGATAGCGGCCATCAACGCCGGAGGCGTGACCCTCCACTCTCTTTTCCAGTTAGACTTCGGGCCTTTCGTACCCGGGCGCCGGCGCAAGCAGATTCGGTTCAATAAGAACAAGCTGAAAATGATTCGCGTCATGGATGTGCTGGTGATAGACGAGATAAGCATGGTGCGGGCCGACCTGCTGGATGCCGTGGACCACAAGCTCCGCAGTCTGCGCGACCGGCATCTCCCCTTCGGCGGCGTACAGCTGCTCCTTATAGGCGACCTGCACCAGCTCCCTCCCGTGGTGACAGAAGAGGAGCGCCCCTACCTGGAGCAGGAGTACGAGACACCCTACTTCTTCTCCAGCCATGCGCTGGCGCAGACCCGCCTGGTCACAGTGGAGCTGAAGCAAGTCTATCGCCAGGAGGACGAGCATTTCCTTTCCCTGCTGGCCGACATACGCGACGGCTGCCCCTCGGCAGAGACGGTGAGAGAGCTTAACCGGCGCTATGTGCCCGGTTTCCGGCCTCCCCATGGAGAGCATTGGGTGCATCTCACATCCCACAACGCCACGGCCAACAGCATCAATGCCGAGCGGCTGAAAGCACTCCCGGGCAAGGAATATACATATACCTGCAGGGTGAGCGGCAATTTCCCCGCCGGAGTCTTCCCCGCCGAGGAAAAGCTGTGTCTCAGACCCGGGGCACAGGTCATGTTCATAAAGAACGACCCGGAGCCGGACAAACGATTCTTCAACGGAATGCTCGGCACCGTCAGCGCCCTGACTGACGGAGAGGTGACAGTGCGCCCCTCCGACGGCTCTGCGGAAATCACCACCGGCCCCCTCAGCTGGGAGAATATGACTTTTTCCGTAGACGCGCAGACGGGAGAGCTAGTGGAACATGTGGACGGCGTATTCAGTCAGATACCGCTCCGCCCGGCATGGGCCATAACCATACACAAGAGTCAGGGCCTCACCTTCGACCACGCCATAATCGACGCCTCCAGCTGTTTCGCCCACGGCCAGGCCTACGTGGCGCTCTCGCGTATGCGAACCTTGGAGGGAATGGTCCTCAGCGCCCCTATACCGTCCAGGGCCATTATATCGGACCTCAAAGTAGACGGTTTCATGTCCGCGCAGGCTGCGGCACGCCCGGCCCCGGCACAGGTCAACGAGATGGAGCGCTCCTACTCCAAGTGTCTGCTGGACTCCCTGTTCGACTTCAGTCCCGAAGTCCGCTCCCTGGAAGATTTCCACCGCAATGTGGCGGATGCCTATCAGAGTTCCACTCCCTCGGTGGTGCGGGACTACGGCAGACGCCTTGAGAGATTCAAGGAGGAAGTGGCCGCTCCCGGCGCCGGATTCCGCAACCAATACACCCGTCTGCTCGCCACGCCGGACTCACTGCCGCTGCTCACACAGCGTCTGAAAGCCGCCGCCGGATACTTCCCGGACAAGATTCAGGAGATGACTGACTGCATCGTCAGTCTGCCCATGGACATCGACAATGCCGAGGCAAAGAAACGCCTGCGCAACAACCGCGCCACATTGACAGAGTCCCTGGCCATAAAGCTGAACATACTGCGGACCATGCAGGACGAACCATTCAGCAACGAGGCATTTCTGAAAATCAAGCGCCGGGTCATACTGCGCATAGGCAACTTGATTGCCGGGATGACACACCCGGCCGGCGCGACCGGCAAAAAAGAAAAAATGCCCGAAGAGGTCCGGAATACGGAGTTGTTCAAAGCGCTGGTGCTGTGGCGCCGCAACATGGCAAAGGAGAAAAATCTCAAGGCGTTCCAGATAACGTCCACCAAGGCACTCATACAAATCGCCAACAGTGCGCCGCGCACCGAGGCGGCACTGCTCGCAGTACACGGCATAGGCAAAATGACAGTGGCCGCCTATGGCGCGGACATACTCCGCATAGTTGCCGGGCACTCCGCGCGGAAGTAATTTGTTTTGCATAAACAAGTTCTTCTCAGTCATTACGACACTCTTTTTCATTCGTTGTGTTAAAACAAGTTAACAATACTATTCTCTTTTGCTGATATGAAAAATTCTTTTAAATTTGCGACATCCAAAAATGGAAACACAACCTAAATAATATAGTATGAAAACAATTAAAATTGAAAGACAATTACGTCGCGTGAAGAAAGTCGCTTATATTTCTTTAGCGGCGGTGGCACTTGTGTCGTTGGGCAGTTGTTCCGATGACGATGACGAGCCGGATGTACCCGAACAGGTTTTCATCGATATAATGCAAAAGGACAAGGCTGCCGGCTCCATATCCCAAGAGGAGTTCGAGGAGAAGGTCCTGAATAAGGTCTGGGACTATGATTCCGCCAATGAAGAATGGAACTGGCTTGACGCTGATGGGAATCGATACAGTTACACCGATTATGCGCTTACCGGTTGGGTGTATAATCAGGGACATTATTTCGACAACGAAAAATACGTGGATTTCAGAATGATGGGTCCCGGCCAAACTCCCGACGCGCCGTATCAGAGAATAACTCATTCCTACAGATTTGACCCGTCTACCGGCATGGTGTATGTAGAAGGAGATAAACCACATCTGCTGTTCTACATAGAATCCGTGGATGGAGATAAAATGGTGGTTCATGAAGAATACATGTATAATGATAATTTCAAGGACCCGGGAGAGGACGGGTATAATCTATGCGCACGTAAGGTTCTGAAAGCCATTCCGGAGGACAAGGCTAAGAAATATTGGTGGGACAAGTATATACCCATGGACGAATAAACTGCGTACACCTCTTAAAAACGACAACTGCCACTAAGCATAGCGCTTCGTGGCAGTTGTCGTTTTTAAGAGGTGTACGGGATTATGCTCTTTTGTTGATGGACTTGAGCATGAAAGCGAGACCTATACGGTAACATCCGAAGGTAATGAAGGAGATGCCTATCCAGAGCCAGCCGGCTTCAAGCCCCATAATCGGGTCGGTCACGAACCAGAAGGCGAAGACTATCGTCGCCGCCAAAAGAATGATGTTGAGAATGGTCCAGCCCCAGCCATGACGCGAGAGGGTAAACGCCTCGCAAACGGAATTGATGGCCGCGAAGATAAGCCAGAACCCCACGGCATAGACAAAGACGGTGGTCAAGACGGGCAAAGGCAGGAAATACAGCCATACGCCGCACACAAGTTCCAGGATACTCATGGCCAGACTCCAGCCCCAGTTGTTGTTCCGGCGCCGGTTCGAGATGGCGTAAGAGAGGTTCATGATGCCCGCGACCACAAGGATGCAGGAAAAGAAGACTGCAAAAACGGGAAGGGACGTGAGGGGGGAACAGAAGCTCCACACTCCCAACGCGATGCACAATAGCCCGGTAAAGAGGGGAATCCACCAGTAACGATTGACTGTCACTCTAAATTCAGATACGCTGTTCATAGTAGTTAAATTTTGATTTTATCAGTATAACACTTAATGACTTAAAGAGTTTTATAGTTGTCCGATAAAACTCTCAGCCGTTGGCTGGTTTCCTGCCCTGTCGGCAGGTATCCCCGGGGATATACATAGACTATGGCTTGCGGGTCTCCTGACCCGCAAGGACTGAAAATTCCAACCCGGTCACTCTTGTATAGTCGTTTATAGTCGTTGCGGGTCTCCTGACCCGCAACCGTGACAAACGTAACTGTCCTGACAATATTGGCTTGCGGGTCGGGAGACCCGCAAGGACTAAAGGATAAGGAGGCTGAGTCTAATTTGGACTCAGCCCCCATCGCTTTTTAAATCTTTTACATCAGAGGCCGAAGGCCTTTTTTATGGCCGGCACCATGTCGAGTTTTTCCCAGGTGAATAGTTCCACGAACTGGCTCACGGGGTTCCCGTTCTCGTAGCGGGATGTGAACTCCTTGGTCACCTTGCGGGGAGTACGGCCCATGTGTCCGTAGCTGGCGGTCTCGCTGTAGATGGGGGCACGCAGGTGCAGACGCTTCTCGATGGCGTACGGGCGCATATCGAACAGCTCGGCCACCTTCGCGGCTATCTCGGTGTCGGAGAAGGGTACCATGGAGCGTCCGTAGGTGTTGACGAATATATTCACCGGTTCGGCCACACCGATGGCGTATGACACCTGTACCAGCACTTCGTGGGCTACGCCGGCAGCCACAAGGTTCTTGGCTATATGGCGTGCGGCGTATGCCGCCGAGCGGTCTACCTTGCTGGGGTCTTTGCCGGAGAAAGCGCCGCCGCCATGGGCGCCGCGGCCTCCATAGGTGTCTACGATTATCTTGCGGCCTGTGAGTCCGGTGTCGCCGTGGGGGCCGCCGATCACGAACTTGCCGGTGGGATTCACGTGCAGGAGCAGGCGGTCGTCAAAGAGAGCCTGCAAGCGCTCGGGAAGCGAGGCCACCACGCGGGGAAGCAGCACATCCCGTACGTCGCGGCGTATAGTGGCGAGCATTTCCTCATCGGCCTTCCGTACAGCCTCCGGGGTATCGGTCTCGGGCTTCACGAAGTCGTCGTGCTGGGTGGAGATTACAATCGTATGCACACGGAGGGGAGTGCCGTCGTCGTCATACTCCACGGTCACCTGGCTCTTGGAGTCCGGACGCAGATAAGAGACGGGACGTCCTTTACGGATATATGTCATCTGCTTGCCTTCGCGGCGAATCTCGGCCAGCTCCTTCATGAAGCGGTGTGCCAGTTCAAGCGTCAGCGGCATATAGCTGTCGGTCTCGTCGGTGGCATAGCCGAACATCATTCCCTGGTCACCTGCGCCCTGTTCCTCGTCGGTGGCGCGTTCCACGCCCTGGCTTATGTCGGGACTTTGCTCGTGGACGGCGCTGAGTATGCCGCAGCTGTCGGCGTCGAAGCGGTAAGCGCCCCTGTTATAGCCGATGCGGTCTATCACCTCGCGCACCACAGCGGGGATGTCCACGTATGCCTCGCTCTTCACCTCGCCGGCCACCACTACCTGGCCGGTGGTACAGAGCGTCTCGACAGCCACCTTGCTGGCAGGGTCGCGGGCCAGGAAGTTGTCCAACAGCGCATCGCTGATTTGGTCGGCCACCTTGTCGGGGTGACCTTCACTTACGGATTCGGATGTGAATAAGTAACTCATATTTTTCTTTCCTAAGTATGTATTTCTAAATGAGGCTGTTTAAAAACAGGAACGACGGCCAATCCTGCCTGAAACCGGAACGCCATCGTGCATACATACTGGAAAGCGGGCTACATGGTCCGCGCGTATGGGATTGCAGTTTTAGCATTTTTTCAAGTGGTTGCAAGCAGCCAAATTTGTCCACTGTCTGTTTCGGCTGCAAAATTAGGCCTTTTTTTTGGTCCGGCAATATAAAATGTGTTAAATTTGCAATAATATAATCCATACGACTATGTTACATATACTTAAATGCGGGAAGGAACTGCTGATGGAAGAGCGCGACGGGCGTCTTTGCCTGCCCGGTACACAGCCGGAGTTCGCCACCGCAGAGGCGGGAGCGCTGGAGTTTCACATACAGGAGGACGAGACATCTTACCGGGCCGTTAGCGTCAGTCTGCCGGAGAATGTCCCCGCTCCCCACATACTCATCGGCCTGCGCGAGGCGTATCCGCGTATGGCCCCGGAGGATTACCGGGCGGCGGCCAAGGCTTCGGAGCTGATGCACTGGGACCGGCAGAGCCGTCGGTGCGGCGTGTGCGGCAAGCCCCTTGTGCGCGACACGGAGATTTCCAAAAAATGCCCGTCATGCGGCAACGAAGTCTTCGCGCAGGTATCTCCGGCCATAATCGTGCTGGTGCGTCGCGGCAACGCGGCGCTGTTGGTACATGCGCGTAATTTCCGCAGACACTTCTTCGGCCTGGTAGCCGGATTCGTGGAGACCGGCGAGTCCCTGGAAGACTGTGTGCATCGCGAGGTGATGGAGGAGACCTCCCTGAAAGTCAAGAACATACGCTACAGACGCTCGCAGGCATGGCCCTTCCCCAATTCACTGATGATGGGGTTCACGGCAGACTATGAGAGCGGTGAGCTGCGATTCGCCGACGGGGAACTGACAGAGGGCGGCTTTTTCACGGCGGACAACCTGCCGCAGCTGCCCGCAGCCCCGAGCATAGCCCGCAGCCTGATAGACGAGTGGATTGCCGGACAAGACTGACAAACCCGAAAACGGCAGGTACAGAAATGTAACACGCCGGGGCTTCACAGCTCCGGCGCGCTAACTTCAATTTACTAACTAATCATTCGCCTATTGTAATCTATTTTCTTGTTTTTCCGAGTGCAAAGTTAGCACTTTTTCTGTAGATAGACAAATCTTATTCGGATAAATTTTTCACTAAATTTCCGTATCGTCTGCAAATTTAGGCCGCGTCTAAATCGTCGCGGCCTAAATCCTATTCTAAATCATTAACCATCAGTGGTTTATATTATTTTACAACCACTTTGAATGTGCGGTTGCCGATGGCCACTATGTAAAGTCCGGGAGCGACCTCATAACGCGCGCGAGCCTCGCCGTAAGCCACCACAGCGCCATTGGCGTCGCAGACGACGGCCATCGAAGCCCCGGCGCCTGTAACCGCTATGAAGCCATGGCCGCCCGTCACGCTCACAGCGTCGGCATCGACACCTTCTATACCCACTGTCTCGGGAGCCGTGAAGCGGACCTGCGCCGAGTAAGCAGTCTCGCGGTCGTGCGTGCAGAAAGCGCGGACCTTGACCACATAATTCTGCCCACCCTCAAGGTCCGTGAGGATGCAGTTGGTCTCCTCGGTGGAGGCATAAGTCCATTCAGTGGCGGATGACATACGGTAAGCCACCTCATACTTCAGGGCTTCGTCCACCTTGTCCCAGGCTACGCGGACATAGCCTAAGGAAGCGAAAGTCTCGGTGTCGGCAGTCACATTCCGAGGAGCATCGACAGCGGGATAATCGCCGGTAGTGAAACAAACGGGGTCGCTCCACTCGCTGAAACCGGTCTGTTCGCCGGTAGCCTCATCCACGAGGGCTCCGCGCACCAGCACCTCATACTCCGTATTGGCCTCCAGGCCCTCCAGCGTATAGGTCTTGGCGTTCTTGACCTCCACTATGTGGGTTACGTCGCCGCCTTTCACCTTGTAAGAGAGTTCGTAGTCGGTCTGACGGGATGTCCAGGCAACCACGGCACTGTTGTCCGTAATCTTACCCACGGAGACCTCGGGCACTTCGGGGAACTCGGCCTGCAGGACGCTGAAGCGGTCTATGAACATCTTTGAGCCGAAAGCGGCATTGTTGAAAGTCTTCCAGTAGAGCTGTACCTTCACGGTCTTGCCACGGTAGTCGCTCAAATCGCCGGAGATGCTTACATAAGAATATAATTCCTCCTGCCGGGGATGGTCGGCGTTGGTGTAGGAAGTCAGGGGAACCCATGTCTGGCCGTTGTCCTCGGAGACACGTACTTCCAGAATATCGCCCTCGGCCCAATCGTTGTAGGGTGTGGTGCTGAAACGGTCGGGGGAGGAAACCAGACAATAGTCGAACCTGGCCATGACATGGCGGTCCTTCACATCTATGGCCATAGGGATAACCCAGCCTTCCTTGCCATTGACAGCGTCACCCCTGTTGATACGGGCCGACTGCTGAATGTACTGAGTGCCCTGACTCGCACCTTCCGATGTATAGCTTTTGAAAAAATCGTCTCTGAATGAGAATGTATTCTGGCCGTCCTCGGAACTTTCCCACCCGTAGGGCATACGATAGCGGGGGAACATGATTGTGTTGCCGTCATACGGGTTCTCTATATATGTACTCCAACCTGTGTACAGAGGCTCGGAGGTAAGCTCTCCCTTGGCGTTACGTGTGTAGACGCCTACATAATACATGGTATTGGCGGCGAGGCCGGAGAAGTCGATGTCTCCGCCTGCTTTGCCCACGTAGACGACAGTACCGGCGTTCTCGGGTTCAGGCACACCCTCGTAGTCCTTCCACTCGTTCTCGTATCCCTCGGGCACGGGAAGCACATCACCTGCCTTGGCGTCGGCGGGAATATCGCCGAACAGGCCGTGGTCTCCGAAAGCGCTGCGCTCGCAATAAGAATTGTAGATTACCACAATCTCATCGTCTGCGGCATTGGGCGTCACCTTCATCCTAAAAGAGTCCAGGGAGGTGTCGGAGAACTCAACATCCTCTACCGGCAGAGGCTTGGTGTCTATTGTGCCCGTCAGGGGAGAAACGGTGTTGTATTTCGGACCGTTGTAACCGTAGGAGCCTATCGCATATACCCGGAAGTCGTAGTCGGTGGAGCCGGCCAGGTCATACAATTCAAATTCAGTGCCGGCGCCCACGTAGGCCACTTTGCCCTCGCCGAATTCCTCGCCTGCGGAATATACGGTTCCGTCCGCAGGAACGGCCAGAGTCTTGCCGGCCTCGGCATATACCGCCAGATATGTGTCGGCGCCCTCACAGGGTGTAAAAGAGCCGGTGATTCCAAAGGTTGTGGAGGTCAGCTTCAGGTCAGTCGGCTGCGCCGAGGGGGTAACGCAGTCTTCAGGCACATTTAGGCTGATAGTGACGCCGTCGGAGGCATCGGAGGCAAAAGTATAGAATTTGCGGGCATTGCGGGACAGAGACAGCTCACTGCCCTCGCCGTCTGTACAGACGAAGTCACTGCCGGCACGCAATGCCATACCCACCGACAGCTTGTCACCGACAGGCGCAATACCGGAGAAACCGGAGTAGACATTCTCCACACGGCCATCCTTATACAGCACGAGCTGGAAGTCCATAGGTACTTTCTCATAGTTCTCGGCGCTCTCAAGCAACAGATTCTCGAACTCTATGACCAGACGGGCATCGTTGCCGGAGCCAAGCTGCTTGTAGCTGACGCGAGTGTCGGTATCGCCGCCGACACCGTTGGAATTTGCGACTCCCACGATATACATATCGCCGCCGTATGTCATGAAGTTCTGACCCATATATGGATTGAACGATATGGGTTCCGAACCGCCCAGGTATATATAACCTGTAGGGTTGACAAGGAAGCTCGTATAGGTCTTGCCGCAGAAATCGAAGTCAAACCCGATGGGCATACCGGGAGCGGAATCGCCATCTTCGATAATGGCGGGATTGCCGGAACCGTCCAGACCGATTACATAGCGTGGAAAACTCCATCCGTCTGTATCCGAAACAGAGCCGTCGAAGACTGTCGTGGGGTTCTCCAGAGGTGTGTATGCGCCCTGGCTCAGAGAGGCCGAGTATCCCAACACGGCCTGAGCGTGTGCCGCCGTCACCGAGAGCGCCGCCAAAGCAAAGGTTGCTAATAATTGCTTCATAATCGCGTGTTTTTATTTAACGATGAACTTTACAGACGCTTTACCGGGAACGGAAGCCATATAGAGGCCTGCGGGGAGATTGACCTCGGCACGGCCTGCCGCGAGAGTGTATCCGGCTACACGGGCACCGGTGGCATCGAACACGTTTACCTGTGTGCCGTCGGCAAGAGAGGAAAGGAGCATCGCGCCGTCGAAGACGAGGTCGGCGCTGTCGGATTCTACGGAAGTCACAGCTGTGGAGGAGTCACCGAAGGTGCCGTCCTCATTGAAACGGTCCATAACATAAGTGATCACCTTTTTAGCGTCATCATCCGTACCGACGGTCTCCTCGTCTGTCCAGTCAATCAGGTAAGCACCCGAAGCGGGAAGGAGCCGGGACTCAAGAGATGTGGCCTGCCTGCCTTCCTTAGAAAGAGCCATGGAGCCATCCTTCCAGACAAAATCGCCATCCTTATCCAGGCGTACAGCCAGGCACTGCTGGTCATTCCAAGCGAAGTACTGCTCGTAGAAACCCATCATGCCGCCGTCAGTAGTGGGCTGACAGCTCATATAACCGTAAGAAGCCACATCAATAGGGAAAATGGTAACAGCCTCATCTCCCCAAAGGAGTTCGCCGCTCTTGCTGACCTTCTGCGCCATGATGCCCTGATAAGACTGGTTGCCGCCACCTACGAGACGCCACATGGCCACGAACCCTGAACCGTCGGATGCGGGGGCCGCCGTGACACCGAGAGAGCGCACGCCATCCTCACCGTAGTAAAGTTTGCAGTCGGATTCATCTGAAATTCCTTCGAAACCCAACTCGCCGTCAGAAGTGACATAACTTATATAAGGGGATTCGATATTTGTACCGGCACGGTCATCGCTCCAGGCTATGAGGGCACCGCCGTCGCCGGAACTTTTGACCTCCAACTGTGTCCAAAGAGGCACCGAGCCCCAACCGCCACGATATACACGCACTTCCTTGCCCCATACGCTCTCACATTCGAAATCGAGCTTCACGGCGTAGAGAATCGCGGATTCCGTGCGGGCATACACAAGAATGCAGGTATTGTCTTCTGAAGGCACCAGATAGGGATAGGTGCAGGTCTGACCCTCATTCCATATTTTCGAAGCCCCCCACTGCGCCTTGCCGTCTTTGGATATGCGCTGCAGGCATACGTTACTGGCTCCTTCCCTGTCACTTTCCTGCCAGGCAAAGACTATGCTATGGTCATCCATCTCCACAAGACGCATACATGCCACAAAATCAGCGGGATGCAAGGCATCGGACACCGCCACGCCATCCTCGCCCCAAAGCTGCTCGCCCGTAGGAGATACCTTATAAGCGGTGACGGAACACTCAATATCGGAAGCGTTGCGCTGGTCGGAAACGGCGACTATGCAGTTGCCCTCGCTGTCTACGTGTATATAATTGCTGACTACGGTATAGGATTTGTTGGCATAGTCGGAAATAAGGATACCGTCCTCGGGAAAAAGAGGATTGCCGTTCTTGTCAAAATGCTGCAGGCGATACTCATATACCACATGTTCTATATCATACTCATCGTCTGCATCCTTCAGGTTGGGATGGTAATTCACGGCCCAGATGTCGCCGTCGTCGCCTACGGCCACCTCAATGGCATAACTGCCGGTCCCTGCAGGGAATATAGGTGTGGGATTGCCCATCTGGTCACTCCAGTCGGCCCACGCTGTACCGGCCATTACCAGACCGGTCATCATAAGTAAAACTTTCTTCATAATCATATTATTTAGAATTGGTTTATAAGATTCAGTTTATATCCGCAAAAGGCTAAATACAAAGGGGAGAAAGACAGCGGGATTCCTCTATACCCTTCACCTCTACGGATTGAAATGTACTTTTCAAGTATTAAATCAAGATTAAGGAGAATAATATAAAAAAACTAACATGAATTGCTTTTAGCCTATAGGGATGCTCACGCATGCCTTTATTGTCCGAAAAATTATACCGTTAATTTCCTGTAAAGGTCAGAGTACGGACTTGCTGCACGAAACAGTGCCGTCCGCCTTGGTCTGACGTATTATATAGAGGCCCCGTATCGGAGCTTCCAGGCGACGGCCCGTGAGGTCGAAGTACTCTGTCTTCACCGTTTCGTCGGCCTGTATGTCCTCTACGGCCAGAGAATCGTCTGTACGGAAGAACTGACGCATGCCGTAGCCGCCGATTTCCCTGTACTGGGTCACCATTTTATCTGCCTCGTTGTAGATTTTCACGGAACCCACGGGATGCTTGACGCCATCACCCCAGGAGTCTGTGACTTCGAAGCAATAAATTCTGTCGTTCTCGAGTGTGACCTCCTCCGCATATTCCTCGGCCTTGCCATCCTCGTAGGGTCCGAACTCATGTACGACATTGCCGTCGGTGTCAAGGATGCGGTATGTGTTGTCGGATGCGTTAAGGTCTGTCTTGATTTTAAACTTCAGCGTAGCGGGATAGCCGGCAATCTCGTTGAATTTGCCGCGAATGGAGGCATTGTCCACCTCCCTGCCGTTGGCCTTGGTCATACGGATTACATAGGAATTGTCCTCAAGGACCTCGCTGCCTTTCCAGTCTCCGTTCAGAGGCACCCGGACAAGGCTGTTGGTGTGGGGCGGCAGTTCTCCGTTCCAGGTATAGGTGCGTTTCTCTCCGTTGAGCGTGATGTCGAAGTCAGCCGTGGTGACCGGTGAACCGCCGTGGTTGTTGAGCCATACCTCGACATAGTCAAAGGCATAATTCTTCTCTATGGGCAGATAAGGAGCGGTGGCTGAGACGCTGAAATAAGGCTCGTGGCCCGGAGTATCAAGCCGGTTCCCGCAGACTTTGCGCACATTGTTCTCGCCGTCGGTGACGAAAGTAATCAGCTCCACATTGCGGGGGTCTACCTCTATGCCGTCGATATCGGCGGGCAAGGTGTAAGTGAAGGTATGGGAGTAATATTCGCCCTTTGCATTCTTGTCTATGGGGTCGCCGAAGTCCGCGTCGGTCAAGCGCGCGCGGAGCATGTGGCGATGCGGATATTCATTGCCGAGCTGGCCACCGCTCTGAGGTCCGAGTATCTCGCTCTGCAACAGAAACACGTTCAGACGCGGGTCTGTCATGGCCTCGGTCATATATGTCTCCACCTCCAGAGTCACTGTGCGCGTGTCCTCATCGTAGGTGCAACCGGTCCATATATTGACAGGGGAAATCCGCTTTATGACCTCGCGGGATGCGGGGCCCCAGTTGCCACGCCCCATGACCAGACCGTATTCACCGTCCTGACGGCTGACAATGCCGGAGGGGTATGAACTGATGCCGAAATGGTCGTGGATATTCGTGCTTAACTCGGTTATATAGTTCGGTTCCTTTCCCGATGGAACGGCAAAGCCGCCCGCATGTACGGCTATGGCGAAGACATCGCCGGGATGCAGGTTCATCATCTCGGTGGCCACGCGATGCCCGTCGGGGCAGTTGGGACAATGGATGCCGGTAAATTCCTCTATGAGGGCACTTTGTGCGGTAGGTTCGGTAATCACGTTCCAGGCAAAGGCGGGTGCCGCGCAGAGAACGACTGAGGTAAGTAGAATTTTCTTCATATCTAAGTCCGGTTTTTACGTTTGAATCTTGTTGTCGCAAATTTACCCACCGTCCGCAGTTACGCCAAATTTTGAGCAAGATTAAACTACTGCAAACTGAAATTAACTGCGAAATCACCACTGCATGACTATTGAAATCACTGAAATTCAATCAATTGTTTGACCGTTTCAAATTATAGGAATCAGCCGCAAAATTAATTTTCCGCCTCCCGAATTTGATATCCGAATAATTATATTTACCTTTGCAACATCAAAAAAAGTCTGACTGAAATGCTCAAAGCCTCAATAAAGTTTCTATTTTCCGCCTTTGTATTCGCCCTGCTGTGGAGTATGCTTTCCGGCTGTTCCCGCTCCGTGGATACCTCAAAAGCAGAAGCCATAAAAGCGCTGATAGTCTCGGAAACAAAAAATGACACGTCCGCATTTATACGTAAGAGATGCGCCATGGTCAGTTCTTCGGACCTTGCATCCGAAAAAAGCATTATAGATATGTACGGCATTATCAATCAGATTACATATAAGATGCACTCAAGCGGCGACGATGTCCGCACAGCCCATATTCTATTCAGCCAGCTTAAGATACTGCGCGGCGACGACAGACTTTCAGTACCCGACGCCCGTCACCTCATAAGCACGTACATCAGCATCGGAGTCCTCTACAACGAGCAGGGAATGAGCAATATCTCCCTGGACTACTATATGCAAGGACTCAAAGCTTGCACAGACACGGTTTTCGATACCGGCCACGCGAGTATCCTCAACAACATAGGTGTGGTATATGCCGAAGGGGCCCTCTACGACGAGGCCCTGAAGTATTTCCAACAGGCCCTGCAAATCAACCAACGTCGCAAATACCACACCGGCATAGCCCTCAACTACGCCAATATGGCCGAAATATACTTCAAGAAGGGAGACAACGAAAAGGCTATGGCAGCCGCGCAACAATCCCTGGACCACATAAACAGCGACAACCAGGGGGACCAGCTCGCCGATATGCGTCTGCAGCAAGGCCTTATTTATGCGGCAACGGGGGACTACGACGTAGCGATGCTGCGCTTCACGGCGGCTCTGAAGAAACACACTGAAATCGGCAACATCTACGGGCAGGTGTACACCAATCTTGAAATCGGCAACACCTACCTGAAACGCAATATGGCGGACTCGGCGTTTCTGTACGCCTCCAGGGCAGAGCAGCTGTCCCGCGAGAACAACATGGCCGACGACCTCAAGAACTCGCTGCATACATTGGCGGAGATACATACCCTCAAGGGGGAGTACGACGATGCCTCCAGGCTGATGAAGGAGTATGTGCGGATAGAGGACTCGCTGCGCAACGAAGAGCGACAGCTTCGCCTGCGCAACTGGGACGGTCTGGGCAAGGAACTCACCGAAGCGGCCGCACCCGACAAGAAGCCGGTCCTTCCCACTTGGGTCATAGCGGCCCTGGCGCTGCTCCTGATTGGCCTGGTGGTGATGTTCATTCTCTATATGCGACACCGCAAAGACCTCAGCGACTGCCGGCAGAAAGGACACGAGCAGCTGCGCGAGCATTCCGCAATCATGGACAAGCGCAACCGCGAGATGACGACACTCTCTTTGGAAAAGATACGCACACAGGAGGGACTGACGGAGGTGTGCGACAACTTGCGCGCGGTGCTGCTGGACCTCAACCCCAAGGAGAAAATCAAACGGGACAGGCTGAACACGCTGCTGCGCAGCCTCGACGGGCTGCAGGACGGTTCGGCGGACGAGGAGTTCAAGCGAAGTTTCGAACATATCTCCCCGAACTTCTACCTCACGCTCTCGGAACGCTTTCCGGACCTTACGGCGCGCGATTTGCGTCTTTGCGCGTTCTTGCATTTAGGACTCACCACCAAGGAGATAGCCGCCCTGACATACCGCGAGGTACGCAGCGTGGAGTCCGCCCGCAACCGTCTGCGCAAGAAACTCGGACTGGAACTTACCGATGACCTCACCGCATACCTTCGCTCCGTCTGATTGGGACTCTTTCCAAGAGGACGTTCAAAAACAGACACAGACCGGGAGGCGTCATCACGACGTCTCCCGGTCACATCCGGATGTCGCAAGCACGCCATCCGAAACGATAGAAATTATTAATGTATATAACCCAAAATTATAAGTATGTGTAGCCATGGATTAGAACTCCGGGGCGACTTTCTGTCACGCAGCAATAGCCCGGGAGCGGTATAATAAACTATGAAGTTAGAACAGCATATTTGAATTTGCAAATCACGGTAATGTCTGGCATTGGTCAGTATTATTGCTTCTGTTTGTTTTCGCATATATAACGGACCGTCCGTAGCAAATATTAGTGTACAAACGTTAAATAAAATTGAAAGTATATGTCCGTCGGAAGGCAGCGGTCAGCGAAGCAGGGTACGGTGAGCGGCAGCGCGGGAGGCACGGGCTGCAAGATTCATGCCGGCGCAGTCAGAAGGGGTGTAATAGGTATGCCGGAAGTGGTCCCAGATATAGGCTATGGCGGTGGCGGACGGATGCAACATGTCGTCGGCGTAGAAGCGGTAGTCCCGCAGGTCATCCATCAGCAATTCGTAAGCGGGGAAATAGTCAGGCATCAGGTTATTGTCCGCCGGCAGGGATTCCAGGAGGGTGTGGACGGACAGATGCAGGGTGGCTTTGCTCAGAGTGTTCTGGGCGGCGCCGTCCCGGAAGTGGCGTATCGGACTGACAGTGAAGATAACCTTCAGCGCTTCCCCTGCTCCGTTACGGCTCCGGAAGTCCTGAAGGTCCGCAAGCAGTTCCCGCCATAAGGCGACGATTTCTTCGGGCAGCAGGCGACGTCTGCGGAACTCCGAAGCGGGCACTTTGTGGCAATTGCCCACTATACCCGAATAGTCGCTTGCCGGAGAAGCGATATGCTCGTACACCCATGCGGTGCCTAAAGTGACTGCGAGGGCCGGGCACTCAAGGAGTGCGTCATGCAGGGTCTGAAGCGTGTCGGAAAAGATGGCTTCGGCCTCTGCAGGGTCAGCGGAAGAGAAACGTGTGGGGAAAAGCCAGCAGCGGGTGCGCTCCTGAAAGCGGAAGGACGCGCCCTCCGGAAGACGTAGCTCCATTGCAGCCCGGAGCAGGGCGGCTATGGAGGCGGGATTGTACTGCACACCGGCGGGATTCACACACGCGGGAACGCCGCACTCAATCAGGCGTCCTCCGATATTGTCGGTGAAACAAGACCCCACCAAAAGAACACCCTGCCGCGCGTCAAGGCGGAAAGGGGGTTCCGTACAGACAGGCACAGGTGTGCGGAAGAGGGGGTCAGGACATGAGGGCGGCATCAAATACTGGTTTTAGTACAAATCGTAGTCTATGGAGGTTACCTGAAACTCCGTGCGGCGGTTTATCTGGTCCGCGGCCTCCTGGTCCTCGGGAGAAAGGGTTTCTATGAAGGCCGGCGTCAGCTCGGTCCCCTCCTCGAACTGCGGATACTCCTTGTTGATGCGTTTGGTCACCTTCTTGGGACGTGTCTTGCCGTAGCCCTCGTAATGCAGACGGTCTTTGGGGATACCAACGCTCACGAGGTAGTCCACCACCGACTTGGCGCGGCGCATGGAGAGGTCGTTGTTGTATGCGTCTGTACCCATGCGGTCGGTGTGGCTGCTCATCTCAATGACTATATTGGGGTTGTCGCGGAGCATCTGCGCCAACTCGTCCAGGGCCTTCTTGCTCTCGTCACGCAGGACCGCCTTGTCGAAGTCGTAGAAGATATTCTCCACCACATTGGGCTTGGAGATAGAGGAAAGCACGAAATCCACGTCGTACTCGGCATCCTCCTCGGCGGGGTCGCTCGCGAACTCCTGCTTCACATTGAGATAGCCTTTGGCGCCGGCCATCATCACGTATTTCACTCCACGCGAGAGTCTGAAGGAGAATGAGCCGTCGTCGCGGGCCACCTCCTTCTGGTTGGAGCCGTCGTCTCCCACGATTCGAATCACCGCTCCCGGCACCGGCTCGTCGTCCTTATCCACCACCCATCCGGAGATAGATATGTTCAACTCCGGGAGAGCGAAGGAGAAGATATGGTCGTAGCCACGGGCATCGTTTCGTCCCGAAGAGAAGAAGCCGCTCTCACCCTCGCCGAAAGTTATGCCGAAATCGTCGGCCTGCGAGTTAATGGGCTTGCCCATGTTCTCGACGCTCCAGCGAGAGCCGGTGGCATCGAGGTGAGCCTTGAATATGTCGAGGCCGCCGAAACCGGGGTGACCGTCGGAGGCAAAATAAAGCAATGTGTCGGCACGGCAATAGGGGAACATCTCGTCGCCCTCGGTATTAATCTGCGGGCCGAGGTTCTCCAACGAACCGATTTTGTCCTTGAGGTTCACTCGCCAAATATCCTTGCCGCCGTAGCCGCCTGGCATATCGGAGGTGAAATACAGGAAATTGCCGTCAGGGGAGACAGAAGGGTGTCCGAGGGCTGAGACGGTATCGTTCAGTATCTCATACTTCACCGGAGCGCTCCAAGAGGCATCGCTGCGCTGGGAAGTGTATATCTCCACCGATGTGGGAGCCACGGGGTCGCGGCGCGCCTTTGTCAGGTACATGGTCTGGCCGTCGGGCGTAAAGGAGACAATCCCCTCGTCGAACTCGGTGTTAAGCTCACCCTCCACCAACTCGGGGCGCTGCCACTCCCCCTTCTCGTTCTTGCGGGAGACATAGATGTCGTTGTTCTTGACTCCGGTAATGGCACTCTTGCCGGTACCCGTACTCTTCTCGTTGGAAGAGGTGAAGTACAGCTGGTCAAGACTTTTGTCCAGATACATGGGGGCGAAATCGGAACGGCGGGAATTGAAGAGCTTGGCCTCCTTCACGATATAGCGGGTGGTCTTCCCCTCGCGGACATCCAAAGCCTGTCTGCACCCCCTCACTCCCTCGCGGGCCAATGCGTCATCAGGCCGCCAGAGCAGGAATTCAGTGTATGCGTCAATAGCGGCCTGGTACTTGCCTTCGGCCTGGAGCGAGCGTCCCAGCCAGTAGTAAGCCATGGAATCGGGATACTCATAGCGGATAGCGTTCTGGTAAGCGGCAGAGGCGCGGGCAGCCTGGTTGAGGCGACGGTAACATCCGGCCATCTCGTAGGCGACCTCGCCGCGAAGGGGACGGTCCTCCTTCCGGGTGAGTTTGTTGTACACCTTGCGATAGGTCTGGGAGGCATCGTAGAACTCGCCGCGTGCGGCCTGTTCGCGCGCCACACTGAGCTTCGGCCCCTTGCAGGCGGACAGCACCGCCAGACATGCCGTCAGGCAGAAAAGAACGAAAAGTCCTCGCTTCAGTATATGCAGTATCTCTTTATTCATAAGCGTATAGCAGGGGATGACCCGTATTTCTGTAACGCCACCGAAGTAAAAAATATTGCCTGCGACACACAAAATGCACCCGCAGGGTTGTGAATCTGCATTTTTATGACTAAATTTGCACTAAATACTCGCCTTTACAATATTAATCAACTTATAATATCAACTTATGAAAACGACTTTACTCGCGCTCTCCATGGCAGCTGCGGCCGTAAGTCCCGCAATGGCGGACTCCGGCAGAGAATATTCCCGCGTGTTCACACCGTTTGAGAAAACGGTATTCTACGATGGCTACAACGGGACGGTATTCGACAAGGATGTGCAGGACGGTATTCTGCGCCACGCCAACTATCTTTACGCCAAGAAACTCACCGACGAAGCCCTGAACTGGTTCGGCTCCCGCATGGACATCGACGTAACCATCAACGCTTTGTGCGACAACTACGACCGTATCGGCAACATCTCCGTGGCCCTCGTGCCCAAGGGTGCCGAGACCTACGACCCCTACGCCGACAACGTGACCCGCCTGGAGCTGGTACGCTTCATCACTCCGTTCATGGACAAAAACAAGTTCCCCGACCATGTGAACTACCACTACGACGGCAATCTGGCCAGCCTCATCTTCCAGGACAAGAATCTGAGAGACAAGTATGACCTGTGGCTGGAGTACGAAGTATTCGGTATTCCCTACGCCGCCAACACCCAGGTCCAGGGCTGCCAGGACCGGAATGACGTATTCGCCGGCACCCTGAAATTCACCTGCTATGACGACCCGGCGCCTGTCCGCACAGACCATGTACTCGTGCCCATAGTCATGAAGAAGCCTGAATTCAAAGGCCATAACTTCAACAATTATTCCGAACTCGGCACCGACACCATAGGAACAGCCACCAAAACCTATAAGTTCACCGTTCCCGAAGGCGGCTGCTCGGACTCCAACCTGACTCTGATTATGAGCAACCACGGCGCCAACGCAGGCGGCGAGGAGTATGTGCCGCGCACACACCTTCTTTACTTTGACGGCGAACTGATAGCCACTTGGAAAAACGGAAAGACCTGCGAGCCGTATCGCTACGTGAACACCCAGCCCAACGGCATCTACGGCAACTCAGTCCGCTCCCCGCGCTCTTGGATTACCAACTCCAACTGGTGCCCGGGCGACGCCATTCCGGTACGTGTCTTCGGTCTCGGACAGATGGCCGCCGGCGAACACAAGGTGATGATTCGCGTGCCTGAAGCCGAGTTCGCGGACGGTCAGGGCGACTTCCCCGTGTCAATGTACTTCCAGGGCCTGAAAGACGGTCAGCTGCCCGTTGAAATCGAAGAGGTGGAGAGCGACGCCCAGGCTCCCGCAGTCGCACAGAACGGCGATGTCGTGCGTCTGCTCCACGGCGAGGTAAGCGAGGTGGCCATATACTCCTACGACGGCAAGTTCCTCTACGGACGCCATACCACTGACCCCGAAGTCAGCCTCGTGGGCATGCAGCCCGGCATATACCTGGTGAACTTCACACTCACCGACGGCGACAGCCTGCTGACAAAGATTGTAAAGAACTGAGCGGATTATTCCCTATAAAAGACAAATATCCGCCGGCCGGACGCCCGTCAGAAAGCGAGCGCCGGTTCGGCGGGATTTTTTTCCCCTGCGGGCATGGGCGACCGAGGCTCATAACGGAAGTCTCCCATTACCATCGGCTCCCCTTCGGCCAACGAGAAGGAGGCGCGCAGCCAGGGGTCGTAACCCTCCGGAGCCCTGAACCTGATACCCATGGCATGGGCTGCGTGGCTTTCTTGCAGAAAGGCGTTACGCCGTCCCGCCTCGCCGGTCATATGGATGCCCCAGAATATTGCCGAAGCGCTGCACAGCAGGGCCACGGCCATAGCCATACGGCGTATGAGGCCCGTAACCGGCCTCCCCTGTTCCACACCGGCGAAGTCGTAACCTAAAGCCATAATCGCGAAGGTCTGGGCGTACCAGCCCCCTCGTCCCTCAACACCGGATAGAAGGCAGAAAGCCGCAGAACAGAAAGCTGCCGTAGCGAATATGACCCAGCGTGTATGCGACAGCGGACGCAGGCCCCCCTTCCAGGCAAGCCACACCGTCCGCAACCCTAAAAGCACGACGACGCTCAGAGTTTCCACGACAAGACGCCAAAGGGGGTACTCGGTAAGGCTGACATTGGCTCCTGTAGCTCCCCCGAGACGAGAATAGCTGGCCGGAGAGCTGACGCAGAACAGGGAAGCGGCAAGCATAACCGCCACCCACCATTTCTCCACCGTATTGAGTTTAAGCGTTTTACGATTACACAGCCAAAACACGACAAGGCCGCAGCCCAAGGGAAAACCAAGGGCCTCGTGATTTCCCCCCGCCACAAACGCCAGCGGAAGCAGCCACAGCCATCGTCCGGACCGCAAACGTCTCTCCAGCAGAGGGATAAGCGCAAGACAACTGAGAGCTGTGCCCCATATATAGTTGAAGTGGCAGACATAAAAGTCCATGTCGAACCATGGAAGAGCGACAAAGCAGGCAGCCGATGTCAGCGCGGCCACCAAAGGCACACGCCGTCCGGCTATGGCGAGACGCGACATACCCCACAGAGCGGCGAAAACGGCACACCCCATCAGAACGGCTGTCAAGGGCCTGGGTATAAAATATATCCATACGGGCACCAACATATCCCCCAGGCGCGCATTGCTGTGATTCCACACGCCCCAGGCATAGCGAGGCACGGCCAATATATCGGCGCCGAAGTCATTGGCCCGGTACCAGGCAACCAAGTCGTCACCCAACAGCGGGCAGCAAAGCGCCCACACCACCCAGGCACCGGCAAAAAGCAGCATCGGGTAAAACAAGGCCACACGCAAAGACTTGCAGCCCTGTGCCCCCACACCGCCGTTCCTGATATCCGCATCTGTTTCCATACGGCAAATTTACAAATTATTTTTGTTTATGTCCGATTTAGAGGCTGTTTAAAACTCAAGAAAACCTAATGACAATACCCGTACTTCCCCAGAGGTCATTCCGTACGACCGAACACAATAACCGTTAATTGCCCGAAACGATAATATACTCAGACCTTTGAGGCATTTCAGGCCGGAAGACCGACCCACAACGCCTCAAAGGTCTGTTTCAGAATGTCATCAAGACGTTTTTATATTAGCGCGCGTCCTGATATATCTTTAATTCTATATTCCCGCAATAATGGAAGACATACTCTTCTTTGGATGAATCGTCAAAATCAATTGAGGTGAACTCAAATATGGCCTCGTAGTTGCGCTCAGATGATTTCTCGTTAGGCTCTATGTCAAAGACCACCTTGGAAAATCCGGTAGTGGCGTGCCCGAATGGAGCTTCCCACTCGGCCGATTCGTTCACCCTACGATCATCCAGGAATCTGTAAAAATATCCTGTGTCGTTATCCGAAGGACCATTCTCAAAGCCCTCGGCATATTCCCTAATACACGTCAAATGAGAATGCCAAGTGTTAAAAGGAGGCAAAACGCTCGGCTCGTCACCTTTCCAAGAGGCTCTTTCATTAATACATAGTTCGTATTTACCCCCTTTGGCCGGAATATGCAGCTCATATACATAAGCATCATACCCCGTTAAAATAGGAGAATAAAATTCCTTGAAGGAAAGCGTTACATCTTTCGAAGAACATCTAAGCAAATCACTATAAAAGTAATTATTATCTATATCTTCATTCGGCAACTCCGGCTCGTCGTTTTCATCTGAACAGGCTGCAACGCTGAGACAGAATGTTCCGCACACAACGAACAAATACAATAATTTCAGGCTCTTTTTCATAATTTGTTTTTTTAGGTTTAAATTAGATTTATGTTAGTTTTGCAAATTTAAATAATTTTTTTGATATATGCAAATTGATTTGATTTTTTAACGGCAACGCAGATTGAACCGGGCAAGGGATTCCACGCTCTAATTGTCAGTTTGATGAAAGAGCCGTGATTTTAATCCGGCTTACGTCAATTCCTACGTTAATTATGAGTTGGCGGCGAAACATGGATTTATAATACAGTCAAAGGAGCATAGCGGGCTATGCTCCTTTGACTTAACCGAATTTTGCATGAAAATCCGAGACCTATGATTAAGTTATTCCTTACCTCCCGGCACTTGCCGATGCCGGGCTGCAGGTATCAGTGTTCGAGTTCGTTGGCGAAGTTCACGTCGGCGTGGAGCGCGTCTTCGGGCGCTTCAGGCTTGAGGATGTGCGTGTGGCGTGCCCGTGCCATCAGCTCGCGGGAAATGTGGCAATAGCCTCCCGGGTTCCTGTCCAGATAGTCCTGATGCTCGGGCTCTGCCTCATAGAAGTTTCTGAGCGGCAGCACTTCGGTCACAATCGGCTTGTCGTAACGCTTACGCAGGCGTTCTATGGCCTCGAGGGCATCGTGCTTCTGAGTGTCGGTGGTATAGTATATGCCGGTGCGGTACTGGGTGCCCCGGTCCTCGCCCTGACGGTCTTTGCTTGTAGGGTCGATGCTCTGCAAGAAGAAGTCCAGGAGTCTGGGGAGGTCCACCACCGTGGCGTTATACTCCACCTCCACACCCTCGGCAGCGCCGGTATCGCCGGTGCATACATCCTTATAAGTGGGGTTCTCCACATTGGAGTTCACGAACCCGACGCGGGTACGGCGCAGGCCGGAGAGCAGGGAGAGCAGATGCTGTGTCCCCCAGAAACAACCGCCTGCAAGCACGATTTTCTTGACTTGAGCAGAATCTGTGGTTTTCATAGTCGTAAGTATCTTTAAAATTATGTGATTGTTCTAAAGGCGGTGCATCAGCGCCATGGAAATGGCGGCTGCGGCAGCCTCCGTACCCTTGTTGCCCAGACGTCCTCCGGCTCTCTCCTGAGCCTGCAGCTGGTTTTCGGTGGTGACGAGGCCGAAAATGACCGGTGTCTCCCCCTTGGCGTTCAACAGGGTCACGCCCTGGGTCACGCTCTGGCATACATAGTCGAAGTGCGGGGTCTCGCCCCGTATTACGCAGCCGAGCACCACGACGGCCGAGGGCTTGTAACGCCCTATGGACCATGCCGCCGCATTCACCAGTTCCACGCTGCCGGGCACACGGACCACATGTATATGGTCTTCGGAGACACCGCGCAGACGGAAGGCCCCGAGAGCGCCCTCCAGCAAGGGATTGGTTATATCTTCGTTCCAGGACGCCACACAGACGGCCACACTGAAATCTTCCGGATTCGGGAGAGCAGGCACCTCATAGTCCTGCATGGCTTCATTTGTCATTGCCGGCCTCCTTGTCTTTAGGTTTCCTGGATGTCAGTTTATGGATGAACGTCCTCCAGCGGGGTTCATGTTCCTTGGCGTTGTTGATTACCTCCAGCATGGCGAGGATGTCCTCTTCCAGCTCTATTGTCTCCAGATTTATGGCATGGGGCAGCACGGCGGTGAGCAGACGGTGCGCACGGGGGTGCATCGAGCGGACACGAAGCATGATTTCGGCCATCTCTATGGTCATCTTCACCTCCTTGCGGGACACCTTGCCGGTGCGTTTTTTGCTGAATCTGATGGCTTCGGCCAGGAATTTGAGGGCGCCTCGGTAGTCGCCGGAAGAGGCGAGCAGCTGTGCCGTCTTGCGCATGGAGTCCACCAGCCGGTCAGTAGCGGCAACCATGCCGGAATTCACCTTCTCATAGAGCTGTGCGGTGACCGCCTTCTGGGAGGCGAGCATGTCGATGGCCTTCTTGCGGGAACGCAGTATGCGGGTAGAGAGTTCCATGGCCAGGATGTGGTAGGGACCGAAGCGCTCGGGGTCTACTTTAAGCAGGGATTCAAGTACGCGGAACAGAATCTCCAGCTCCTTCTCGCTCTGGCGGTAATCCTTGAGGGCGAAGTGCAACTCGGTAATGTCGAAGAGCAGAGCGACTAAAACGGAACGGAACTCGGTATTCTCATAATCGGAGAACTCACGCATGGAGCGCATAATGCCCACTGCCCTTTCGTAAGCGTCTATCAGACGGCTCTCGGCAATGAGGTCGCGGACGGTGCGGCGACAAGTCTCGGCTTCGCGCAAAATGGCCAGGTCTTTCGAGTTTTTCGGGAACTCTTTGAGCTTCAGGGGTATATTAACTTGTGTCATATCTGTTGTGATTTCATGGGAACGGGCAGGACGGGACTCCTGTCCCGTCCTTATATATATAATGTATTAACTCTTACAAAGTTCACCCTCGCTCTGCATCGAGGACTTATGGCCCAGATATCCGCCGTGGTGGCGCAGGGCGTACTGTGAGCTGGTGAAACCGATGGCTGTCATCACACCCACCACAAGGACATCGCCTATTACCGTCATAGCCGTCGTGGAGGTAGTGGGCGTGAGTCCGAGAGGACATACCTCGGGGGCACCGCCGGTGAAGAGGCAGATGTCGGCTCTGGAAGCCAGAGGTGAGTCTTTGCCGCCGGTAATGACAATGGCGGGCACGTCAGGGTTAAGGTGTCGGGCCAGCTCCACGAGTTCCAGTATCTCGCGTGTCTTGCCGGAGTTGGAAATCAGGAGCATGACATCATCAGGGCGCATTATGCCCAGGTCGCCGTGCTGGGCCTCGCTGGGATGCAGGAAGTGGGCCGGGGTGCCGGTGGAGCAGAAAGTGGTGGCTATATTCATCGCTATCTGTCCGGCCTTGCCCATTCCGGAAGTTATGAGTGTGCCTCCACGGCGGTGTACATGCTCGGTAATCAGAGCCACGGCCTTGTCGTAGGCATCGCTCACAGGAATCTCCGAGATGGCACGGCTCTCGGCTTCGAGAATACTGCCCATCAGGGACTTCATGTCTGTTTCTTTAGGTGTCATCGGTATGGTATCGGTAATATGGTATCAGTGAATGTCAAGTGTTTCAGGTCTTACGGGGTCGGTGGGTCCGGGCACGAATCCGGGTTCAAAGGCACGCACTCCGCGAATCCATTTCTGCGGCAGGGGTACGCTCTGCTTGGTGTCAGGGTCTATGGAGACCATCACCGAGCGGCAGACACTCTTGATGTGTCCGGTCTTCTTGTCCAGAAGCATCTGGAACAGGGTTATACTGCGCTCGCCCAGGCTCTCGCAGCGGGTCACGACCTCCAGCTCCGTACCGAAGTAAACGGGTTCCATGAAGGCGCAGTCCACATTCACCATCACGCTCTCCACACGCCGCCAGTTCATTTCGCCTCCCTGGGCGGCCTCTATGGCCTCCAGGTAGTAAGCCTTACCTGTGTCGTAGAAAGAGAAGTAAACGGTGTTGTTGAGATGTCCTAAAATGTCTATGTCGTTAAAACGCATCTGCAGGTCTGTCCGAAGGGGAAATTCGGACGGACTGGGCAAATCGGCGGGGTTCATCTTTGGCATGGGTCTATACGAATTTAATTTCTTTGATAACGTCGGCTCCGACAGCATGGTTCAGGGCCGAAATGAGGGCGGTACGCTGCATGGACAGCTCCTGGCGCACCACGGCGGAGGCTATGCGCACACATATCACCCCGGCCGCCACACGCCGCTCCACTGTCTGGCGGTTGACAACAGGCCCCACCACAACGGGCCAGGCGGCCAAGGCGCGGTGCATCAGCACCGTCTCCTCCATGTCGTTGTCACGGAACAGCTCCTCGATTACCTGGGAAATCTTCAGCGGATAGTTGCGTTTCATGGCCGGGCGTTTTTAAGGAGTGAATAAGCGCCCTGCCGCGTCTCGAACAGACGCGAGGGTGCGGAGATGCGTTCCAGGATGGCGTCGGTGCGGCGCCGCCCCGTATCGGTTATGAAAATCTGTCCGAAACGGTCCGACTCGCTCACCAGCGTCATTATGCTGCCTACACGGGAGGCGTCCAGCTTGTCGAATATGTCGTCCAGCAGCAGCAAGGGACGCACATTGCGGCAGGAGCGCAAATATTCATAAATGGCCAGACGCAGGGAGACGGTGAAGGTCTTTATCTGTCCCTGGGAGCCGGAACGGCGCAGGTCGGCGCCGTCAAGGGTCATGTGCAAATCGTCGCGGTGCGGGCCCACGGTGGTGTACCCTAAGGCCAGGTCACGGCGGAGTTCGCGGGCCAGGGCATCACGCAGCGGTATGTCGCCTCGTGCCGGAGCATAATCCAGCGCCGGAACCTCGGGCACCGAGGCTATGGCGGAGTAATAGCGGCGAAACGGCCCGGCGATGGTGTGTGTCCAATCGACGCGGGCAGTCTCTATCACCGACGCCGCCTGCTCCATACGCGCCTCTACCGCCTCCAATACCAAGGGGTCGGAACACTCGGCACGCAACAACGAGTTGCGGGAAGCGACGGCCTTTTCGTATGAAATCAGGGCTTCCAGATACAGGGGGTCGCCCTGGCTGATGACGGTGTCCATAAGGCGACGTCTCTCTTCAGGCCCACCTGTGACCAGGAAATGGTCGCGTGGGGACACCAGTACCACGGGCAGGGTGCCTATATGTACGGACATACGGCGGTACTCCTTGCCTCCGCGACGCAGCACTTTGCGGCGAGGGGGAGCGAAACCTATGCTCACGGAGTCGGAACGTCCCGAACCCAGCTCATAGTCGCCGCGCACCAGCATGGAGGAGGCGCCACGGCGCATTACCTCGGCATCGGGAAGGCGCAGAAAAGAACGGGTCATACTCAGGTAGTATATGGCTTCCAGCAGGTTGCTCTTGCCCTGCCCGTTATCCCCTACCAGACAATTGAGCCCCGGGCAGAACTCCACCCGGGCCTCCTCTATGTTCTTGAAGTTGAGTATAGAAATCTCTCTGAGCCACATATCGTTCCAAGGGTCAAGAATACAGGAAGCGTTTTATGCTGCGCTTGGGGGTCTTGGCGAATTCCTCCTCCACGGCCTCGAACCCGGCCAGACGCTCGTAGGCGGCAAGACGGCTGTTCACCTTAGCCTTGAGGCGCTCCAGCAGCACAGGCACCTTATCGGAGGTGACGCCACGCTCGGCCATGGCCTCCTTGTCCAGGAAAACCAGGGCGGTCAGTTTACCCTTGCGGTCCACCACCAGGCTTTCCAACACAAAAGGCATGGCGTTGATACGGGCCTCCAATTCTTCAGGATAGATATTCTGGCCGGAAGCGGAGAGAATCATGGTCTTGCTGCGGCCGCGCAGGAAGAGGGTGCCGTCGGGCTGGCGGGTACCCATATCGCCAGTGTGTAGCCATCCCTCGGAGTCCAGGGCCTCTGCGGTCGCTTTCTCGTTCTTGTAGTAGCCGGCCATCACATTCTGGCCACGTACGAGTATCTCTCCGGGAATGGAAAGAGGGTCCGGGCTGTCGACGCGGCTCTCCATGATACAGGGAAGCGTGCGGCCGGCGGAACCGGGTATATAGTCGGCGGCATGGGTATAGCTTATGAGGGGTCCGCACTCGGTCATGCCATAGCCCACCGTGTAGGGGAATTTAATCATTCTCAGGAACTCCTCTGTATCGGTGCCCAGGGCCGCGCCACCGATAATCACCTGGTCGAGGTTGCCGCCCATGACTTTCATCAGGCGGGAGCGCAGCGTGCGGTGTACCAGAGCGCGCACACCCGGCATGGCGAGCATACGCTGCATCTTAGGTGTGGAAATCAGCGGCTCTATCTTCTTGCGGTAAATCTTCTCGAACACCAGAGGCACGGAGAGCAGGACATTCGGACGCACCTGCTGAAGCGCGGCCAAGAGAACCGCAGGAGTCGGAGTACGTCCCAGGACAGTGATATGAGAACCGGCGGCCAACGGCAGAAGCATGTCGAAAGTGCAGCCATAGGCATGGGCCATAGGCAGGAAAGTAAGCACCCGGCTGCGCGGATAGTGCAACTTCTCGTTCAGCCCGAACACGACGTTTCCGGCCAGGTTCCAGCCCGTAAGCATCACGCCCTTGGAGAAGCCGGTAGTGCCCGAGGTGTAGTTCAGCACCACCACCGCATTGTTGTCCACCTGCGGATAATGTATATCCTCGGCGGTAAAACCCTGAGGATATACCGTGGCGAACATATCGCCCAGGTTATCCAGCAGCTTGCGCGTCTTTTTCTCATTCTTGGCGGCATACAGTTCCGGGCGGCTCAGAGAGAGTACGCACTCCACATCGGCGAGCTTCCTGAAGTCCAGGCTCTTCCAGCGGGAATCGTCGGTCATGAGCAGGCGCGCCCCGCTGTGATTGATGATATTGACGGCATCCTCGGCCACGAAGTCAGGCAGGACAGGCACCACTGTCGCGCCGTATGTGATTACCGACATGAACGCCTCCACCCACACATCCGTATCCTTGGCATAGAGGGCAATCTTGTCGCCGCGCTTAAGGCCCATCTCCTCGAAGAGGATATGCACGCGGGCTATGTTAGCGGCCAGGTGAAGGTAGCTTTTGGCTCCCGGACGGCCATAGAGCGACAAGGCCGGGAGATTGGCGTTCTGACGAAAACTCTTCTCATAGAGTTTTATGAAATTGTCGGGGTATCTATACATCGGTTTCGTTTTTTGAGGGGAGCATAAAGGCTCGGCATAATTATAACAGAAAGGTCTACGGGGGTAATCCCCCTCTATATATAACCGCCAAGCAGGACACAAAGTTAAGAAAAAAAAACGAAAAAACCGAAAGCCCCCCGAAATCCGGCCTCTAAGCGCCGCTTATCCCCTTCCCCGCAGCCACATAAAGAGACGCGGCCACACAAAAATGAAGCCGCGTCTCCCGCACAATTTGTCTATATTATAACGAGAAAGAATTTTCCCATTCTGTCGGTCAGCGTACCAGCACTTTGCGGACGCTGCCGTCGGAACAGCGTATGATGTTGATGCCGGGGACGGGAGCGTTCAGGCGTGTGCCGTCTATGGCGTAACGGGCCGTCTCGACTGCGTCGGCATCGGTGTTCGGAGCGGAAACGCCTACGAAGGGGCTGCCGTCAGGATAGGCGGAGGAATTGCTGTTCACCACCTGGCCGGCGCCGGCGTCCAGCAATACGGCTATCACGCGCAGCCTGTCCGGAGCCATCAGGCAATCGGCATTATCCACGTCGGAGAGGTCGAAGGTGTAGGAGAACTCATATTCGCGCCCTGCCTCCACCGATGCGGGGACGGATGCGGGGAAGCCCTCTTTGTCGGTGGATGTGACGGCCACGTCGTTGAACGTAAGGCCGGAGACATTGGGCGAACCTTCGGTAAAGATTCGGCCGAACTCGTTGTTCATGTACTCATATTGGGTCCCTTTGCCGGAAAAACTGTTGCTCTGTCTCCAGGAGGGGGAGGAGAGTCCGTCGGCCACGAGAATGAACTGTATCCGGTAATCGGCCTTTGCCTTATCGCGTATGAAACGGGTTCTGGCCGTGGCCGAAAGAGCGCTCCTGGTGTCGTCGGTCCACTTCACGGACACCTGCACTTCGCCGTCGGGCAAACCTGTACGGAGTTTTTGCCACTCCTCCATAGGATTAGTGAATGGCGCCTGCATATTGCGGTTGTAATATCCGGAAGGATATCCGTCGGGCTGGTTTGGAGTATTCCCCTGGAACGACATCTCGTCGCCGCTGTGGTAGGCCGCAGCTATATACAGGTCACCCACTGTATGCTTCATAAGCTCGAGAGCCACATAGCCGCGCGGACACCAGCCGCACCAGGTACCTGTATATTCCTCCACCAACGGACGGTTTACCGGCATAAAGGGATATACCTCCAGCTTGCCTGCCGTAGATGTACACTCCACCGGAGTGCCGTTGACGTGCGTGACCTTCATATCCAGGTCGAAGACACCGGTCTGCGAGGGTGCGTCAAAGGGACAAGTGACCGCGACGCTGCGGCAGATGCCGCCTGCCAGGGGAGCGGGCAGCGTCACAGTGCCTGTCCCGCTATATTCACCTGCCGAGTAGCTGTAGCCGACAGAGGAAACGGACCGGGAACCGCCATTTACAAGTGTTATGTCGGCTGTAAATCCGCTACCTGCGGCTACCGACAAGGCGCCGGGCTTCAGATAAGCCGCCAGGCCGGGGAAATCGCCCTGCAGGCTGACTGTCATGGCGCTCACCTTGCCTGTGTCGGACACCTGCGAGGCCCAGCGTGTCTTGGTGCGCGAGGAGTGAAGAAAGAGCCCGGATTCATCTGTGCCCGCGGCTACCGACACCGGAGCGGAAGTGGCTGCGTTCAAGTCAGTGACGTCGAAAGAATAGCCTACATAGACTCCTTCGGCGGGAATTACGTAAGGCTCGGCGAATGTGGCGTGCAGAACACCGTCCGAGACGACGGCCTCTACGACAGCGATATCCGGGTCGTTCAGATAACGGCCATTCTTACGCTTCAGCTTAAGCTCGGATGCAAGCCATGCCGAGGGGTTGGCTATACCCTCGGAGGGCACACCCACGCTGATGCCGGTGACGGCGGCGCCTGTGAGAGAAGGGTTGTGCAGGAATATGGCCACGTCGTATGTCTCGGTCTTGTCATATCCCATACCTTCGGCCGTCCTGTCGTCGAAATTGTAAGTGAAGTCGAGGACAGACCCCTGCGCCGCCGTCATGGTCAGCATCGCAAGAAACATTCCCAATATTTGTGATTTCAACGGAATACTCATAAAAAATATTTTGAAAAAACGGGGAGCGCATGGCGCAAGGCCGCGCGCTCCCCCGGTTAGATTATTATACTCAATCCTATTTACTTGACCATAACCTTGCGGACGGAACCGTCGGAGTAACGGATAATGTTCAGACCGGGTACGGGAGCGTTTACGCGACGGCCATCCAGCGTGTAGCGCTCTACCTCAACGGCTTCCGGAGCTATCTGAATCTTTTCCTCGTCCACAGACTGGCTCTTGCCGGACTTGAGGTCCACGACCATGCGGCCGCCGTCCATAGATGTGAGTCTGTTGTCTTCGCCGCCCATCCAGGCATTCGCGCGGAAAGCGAACTTGTCGAAGGCTTCGGTATCGAGGTCCTCGAACCTGTAGGAAGTGGTCGCCGCGTCAGTCTCGCCGCGTCCGAGCCATGTGAATGTAAAGTCGCCCTTCTTGAGAGACTGTGATACGGATATGTAGTCAATGAATACAGGCGCTTCGTCAGGGCCGGAAATCGCGAAGTTAGTCTCCTGCAAACCGAAAGTGGGAAGTTCGATTTCGTCTTCTATCTTGTTGCCCGAGACAGGGAGGCTGTAGACCTGACCGGCGAAACGGATACGCAACTCATAGTCGGATATGGGACTCTCCACGCAGAGAGAGATGACAGCCTTGTCGGAATTACCCACGAACATCGTGGGAGAAGTGAGGCGGAAGCAGCCGTAATCGTCCACTCCGAGACCGGCTTTGCCCTTGACGAGCAGAATGTAGTCGTCGTCGCCGAATTTCCAGCCGGGAGTGGAGGTAAGGTCGTCGAACACTATGTCGCTCTCGGCGCCCGTAGCATCGGGATTGTTGATGTCGGTGGCGTCTGTGAGATACTCCGTGGCATCGAAGTCTTCCTGGAAAATCACGAAATTATCCTCATCCTCCACACACTCCGTCACGCCATACAGGTCGCAGGTGTAACCCTCCGCCTTGGAAATCTTCTCCCAGTTGGCGGTGAAGGAGTTCTCCGCGATATCGGTGGCGTCGGTATTCTCGGGCGAGCCGATGACTTTAACAGGCTGTATGTTCTCCGGTGAGAATGTCGTGTAATACTGGCTGCGGATGTCGAAATAATACTGCTTGGAGGGGTCAAGATTAGTGTAAGTATAGGTGTAAGAGCCGGAACCATCATCTCTGACCTGACAGACATAGTTATAAGGTTTGTCAAGGGCAGACATCTCAAGCAATTCTTCGTAAGTCATACCCATTTGCTCGGCCAAGGCCTCAAGATACTCGGTCGCAGTCATTCCCATTGCCTCAATTTCAGCTATCTCTTCCTCGGAGAACAAATTCTCAGGTATGACCACGGTTTTATAGACAGGCTTTCCGTCCTCGTCGTAACCGTCAAGTTCATATAGATACAAATTATAAAAAACAGCCTTGCGCACCGGAGTGAAAGAAACGGTGAAGGAGTCCTCAGTGGCAGCTGTGAAACCCTGGAAAGCAGGAATTCCTATAAGCTTATCGATGGACTGCGTGATTCTCACGTCATCTATAAGCAGATGCCCTGCGGATGCTATCTGCAGGAAAGCGTCGTTGTAGGCGGAATAGTTGTCAAATACGATTTTGACCTCGCTCCAACCTTGTTCGGGATAGAAAGGCCGCGACACGAAATTACCTCCAAGCTCAAGGTCTGAATCGTCGCCGAAGTCAAATTCGTCGTCGTAATCATCGGTAGCCATACGTACCATCATCGTGGTACTTTTGAAGTGCCATTTTACCATTTCGCCATTCTCATCCTCTTCTTCCCACGCGGTACGCAGAGCCTTGGCCAGGAAAGTCACGGTTATCGTACCGGAGTAGTCCATCTTGGGAGTGTTGAGATATGCGAGGTCCTGAGGGTTAATGTTATAAAGCGCGGCGGCGCCGCCGCCCATACACACATTGTGACCGCTCCACTGCGCTCCGTGGGTAAGGACCGGGTCAATGGCTTCGCTTGAGTAGTGAGAGCAGAGACGGTTGTCCCAGTCGGGGTTGTCGAAGGTCCCTTTCTCGAAAGCCTCGAAGTCTTCCTGCACAATCGGGTCGGCGATGTTTACAGAGACGGATTTACGCATCCGATAGGCTTCGTCACTGATAGGCGTCACAGTGACCTTGACTGCGGCGTTGGCGTTGCCGGCAATCGCCAGGACCGCCATGCTCAATGCCGCGTTTAGTAGATTTTTCCTCATTTTGAAAATTGGTGTTAGATTGATATTGGCGGAGACGAATCCAAGTGTCCGACCTCCGACTGCAAATTTAAGGGGTTATCTTATCCGTCACCAACCATCAAGGGCCTTTAGACGTATCAAAACACGTTCTGATACGTCTAACACCTAAAAATACGGCTATTCCGGAGATGAGGAACGGGCCATTCTCCAATATTCGGAAGGTGTAAGCCCGGTGTGTTTCTTGAACAGGGATGCGAAAGAAGTGCGTGAACGGAATCCGCAGGCTTCGGCTATATACTCCACCGTACGGGCCTCTCGGCTCTCGGTCTGCATCAACGTGCATGCCTTGCGTATGCGGTATGTGCTCAGGAACTGATGGAAATTTCCCTCGTAACAGTAATTGATGGCATTGGAGACCGCGCGCTTCGGTTCATGGAGCGAGGCGGCAAGAGCGTCTATGGAATAGCCGGGCGAGTAAATCTCGTCCGAGGATTCCATGCGGCGCACTATTCGCGCGAAGACCTGCCTCAACGCCTCGGCCACGGATTCCTCCGGCTCCTCCTTCCGGGGAGAAGAAGGGAGAGTCTCTCCGTTTCCCTCCGGTGTTCCGGCTGTAGCCGAGGAGTCGAGCATACGGTTATACCGGTCCTGAAGTCTGAGCAGTTCCCGGTGGCGTGCGTACAAGAGCCGGTGGTTCTTCCGCATCTGCGCGAACATATATGCCAGCACCAAAGCCACTACCAACACCACGACAATAACCGCACAGGCCGCCACAAGCCTGCGGTGGTCGCTCTGACGCTGCAGCGAGAGCTGCTTCACCTCCTCGTTGGACTTCTGTATCTGGCGCAGCATCTCCATGCTTCCCACCTTGCTCTTGCCTCCATCGCTCTCCAGGCTGTCCTTGAACAGCAGAAATTCAATATGATATTTATTCGCAGAATCAGGGAGCTCGCGACGTATGTAGAAATTCCTCATACACTGCAGGGTGAACATGCGGTAGTCGTCAAGATGCAGGTCCGTGGACATCTTGAGACGCTGCCGCAAGTTAGCCTCCTCGGCGGCATAGTCCCCCTTCCTGTCGTAGACATACTGCAATAGGTACAGGATGCCGTAACGGTAGCGCTCGGTGTACTGGCGTTCAGGCACCAGTCTGTATGCGGAGAGGAGCAGTCTCTCGGCCTTCGCGTAGTCGCCGGCAAAATAGGCATCCATTCCGTTCAGGATATCGTCGGCGATGGTCCGGTACACGGAACCTGCGGCGAACCGGTGTCCCCGCATGGAAATGACATCGCTCCTGAAACTGCCCCAACCGGTATCCTGGAGCCGCGACAAAGACATATTCACGGCATGACGGGCTATGGCATCCTCGTTGTTACCCTTCAGGGCGTGCTTATAGCTGAGATGCGTGAAGGAGTCTATGGCCGCGCTTGTCTGCTCGTCGTCATTGCCGCTCAACACGTACAGGTTGGATATCATCGAATAGATATGGGCCAGATTGTAATCGTCTTTGTCCTCTTCTGCTATAAGGCGCGCCGTTGCCGCATAGTCGTATGCCTTGCCGAAATCGAAAATGCGATAGGAGTATATGCCCGAGAGCTGCGTCATGGCCTCTACGGCATTGTGACGCGCCTCCTTGTCCTCAGGATTCTCATAGTAGCGGTTGGCCACGATACTCAGAGCCTCCACCGCACGGTCAAGCAATGTGTCGGCCTCGATATAGGACTTGGCGCGCCCTATCAGTTCGGAGCTCTTCCAGGTCTTCAGGCTGTTGTCGATGCCTGCGCCGGACAGGCTGCGCGGACACGGCAGACACAACAGAAACGCCACCATGCCAACGAGCATGTGGCGGAACAGCGAGGTCTCGGAATATCTATATTCGGAATATCTATATATGGAATGGCGGTTCATTTACAGTCGGAACATAAAGTTATAGTCGGAACATAAAAGTGTTAAATCCGCTGCAAAATTAATAATAATTTTCGGGTCCCCCGGCATTGACCTGCCGCTTTTAAGTTTTTTATTTAAATTATAAAGAAAATCAGACATACGGCTTCAGGCCTCACAAGGGCGACCTAAGCCAAAACGCAATTTGCAGCAGTCTTGCCGGTCAGGAGACCGGTAAGGACTGAACCTTTAAAAGCTCACGCTGCCACTGACCAGCCAAATGGTCTGAAAGGGATTTTTACCGGCGGGGTGTCTGAATCTGAAAATTTTTGTCTAATTTTGCGTTTCGTATGAATCTGATTTCCGGAATGTCGCCGCGTGTGGCGTATCATACCCTTGGCTGCAAGCTCAATTTCGCAGAAACCTCGGCTATCGGCAAGGCAATGGCCGACAGAGGCTTCGTGCGTGCCGCCGAGGGCGAGACTCCGCATATATGCGTGGTCAACACCTGCTCGGTCACCGAGATGGCCGACAAAAAGGGGCGTCAGCTTATCCGCAGGCTGCACCGCCGCTGGCCCCGTGCCGCGATAGTGGTGACCGGCTGTTACGCGCAGCTGAAGCCTGCCGAGGTTTCCGCTCTGCCCGGTGTGGAGCTGGTGGTGGGCAACAACGACAAGATGGCCGTGGACGTATATATAGACCGTTGGCTCTCGGACCACCGCAAGCTCACCGATGTGCTGCCAGCCAAGGAGATACGCGAGTTCGCCCCTTCGTGCGAGAAGGGGGACCGCACCCGCTGGTGGCTCAAGGTGCAGGACGGCTGTGACTGCTGGTGTACCTATTGCACCATCCCTATGGCCAGGGGACGCAGCCGCTCGGGCAGCATCCCCGAATTGGTGGAACAGGCCCGCCATGTGGCCTCTGCCGGGGGCAAGGAGATAGTGCTGACCGGCGTGAACGTAGGCGACTTCGGCAAGGGCACCCCTTACGGATTCATAGACCTGATAAAGGCTCTGGACGAGGTGGAGGGGATAGAACGTTACCGCATCTCCTCCATAGAGCCAGACCTGCTCACCCCAGAAATCATAGAGTGGGTTGCCGGCGGGAGCCGTGCCTTCATGCCCCACTTCCACATTCCGCTCCAAAGCGGTTCGGACGCTGTGCTGCGGCTGATGCGCCGCCGCTATCCCGCCTCCCTGTTTGCCGAGAGGGTGCGGTTGGTACGCTCCCTGATGCCTGATGCCTTTATCGGCGTAGACATAATGGCTGGCACACGCGGCGAGACTCCGGAGGAGTGGGAGAAAGGCCTGGATTTCGTGCGCGGCCTGGACGTGCAGCAGCTGCACGTGTTTCCGTACAGCGAGCGTCCCGGCACCCGTGCCCTCACCCTGGATGCCGTGACAGTGCCTCAGGAGGAAAAACACCGCCGTGCCGCCGCGCTCATAGCCGAGAGCGAGCGCAAACTCTCCGCTTTCCAGCAGAAGGCAATAGGCACCGTGCGCCCGGTGTTGTGGGAACAGCCACATCCGGGAGCTTCGCTCATGCACGGATTCACAGACAATTATCTACGCATAGAAACACCTCTTGACGAAGCCTCGGTGGGTAAGATTACCCCCACGCGAATCGAGAGCCGCATAGATGGCGACACATTGGGCGGCTCAATAATATATGAGTAAGAAGAAAGGGACGAAAAGACTCACATGGGGTATGCGCATAGCCTTCGCCCCGTTAGGATGGCTTCTGCGGGGGCTGTCCCTGCTCCCCATGCCGGTGCTGTACGCGCTGGCCCGGCCCGTCACCTTCCTGGCCCGGGACGTGGCGCGCTATCGGCGCCGCATAGTCCACGCCAACATACATGACAGCTTTCCGGATATGGAGGAAAAGGAGCGTACCCGCATAGAACGCCTCTTCTACCGCCATCTGTCCGATTACTTCGTAGAGACCGTCAAATTCTCCGGCATGAGTGCCCAGCAAGTCCGCAAGCGCATGACCTTCGAGAATACCGAACTGATAGACAGGACCTTAAATTCAGGACGCGATATAGTAATATATACCTCCCATTTCGGCAACTGGGAGTGGATTACCTCCATGGGCCTATGGTGCGAAAGCTCCGGAAGCGCAAAGTTCGCGCACGTGTACCGTCCGCTGCGTCAGCCCTGGTTCGACCGCTGGTTTCTGCGCACCCGCTCCCGCTACAACGTGAGCATACCCATGAAAGAGGTGTTCCGCCGCCTGCTTCTGTGGCGCCGCGACGAAATCCGATGGATTACCGGATTCCTTTCGGACCAAAAGCCCTCCCACGCCGGCAGGATATTCACTGTCCCCTTTCTGGGCCGCCCCACCCCATTTATAGGCGGTACCGAGGAGTTGGCCTGCAAACTCGATGCCGTGGTCATGTACTTCGACACCGAGGTAAAGGAGCGCGGCCATTATCACTCCGTCATCAGGCTCCTCACCGACACTCCCCGCTCCCTGGTGCCAGGCGAAATCACCGCCCGCTACGCCGCCGCCCTGGAAAAGCAGATACGCCGCCGCCCCGAAGCCTACCTTTGGAGCCACAACCGCTGGCGACTCAAAAAAGAAGAACTGAAATGAAGAAATGCGCCGTAATCATTCTTAACTGGAACGGCCTCGGACTGCTGAAGGAGTTCCTGCCCGCCGCCTCCCGGAACACAGTGAGCGACGTGGCCGACCTGATAGTGGCCGACAACGGCTCTACGGATGAGTCCGTGGCATGGGTCCGCGCCAACCACCCCGAGGTGAAGCTGATATCCTTCAGCGAGAATTACGGGTTTGCCAAAGGCTACAACAAGGCTATAGCCGAATGTCGGAACTATCCCCTGGTATTGCTGCTGAACTCCGATGTGGAAGTGACGCCCGGATGGCTCACGCCCCTTATGGCCTATATGGAGGAGCATCCGGAATGTGGCGCCCTGCAACCCAAAATCCGCAGTCACCGGCACAAGGAAATGTTTGAATACGCCGGAGCTGCCGGAGGCTACCTCGACAAAAACGGCTACCCGTATTGCCGGGGACGGCTCTTCGGCGAAATCGAGGAGGACCGGGGGCAGTACGACACAGTGGCGCGTGTGGCCTGGGCCAGCGGCGCGGCCCTTATGACCCGCACCTCCCTTTACATGGAGACAGGAGGCCTGGACGAGCGCTTTTTCGCCCACATGGAGGAGATAGACCTATGCTGCCGCATCAACGCCGCCGGATATGAAGTGGTCTGTGTCCCCGCATCGACGGTATATCACGTGGGGGGCGCCTCCCTGCGACAGGGCAACCCGCGCAAGACGTACCTAAACTTTCGCAATAACCTGCTGTTATTACATAAGAACCTGCCACGCAGACAGGGACGCAGACGCCTTTTCGTGCGGCGGCTGTACGACTCCCTGGCCTGGGGTATGTTCATCCTCAGAATGGACTGGAAGAACGCCGGGGCCATACTGAAAGCGCACCGCGACTTCCGCAAGATGAGACCCCTGTACACCGCTCTGCCGGAGACAGACACCTTGCGCGCGCTACCCGGCGCTACCCACAATATAATCATAGACCACTACCTGAAACACAAAAAAAAGATAGAGATATGAGCCAGACAGACCCATATAAACCTCTGATACTTATTTCCAACGACGACGGCATAGAAGCGCCGGGCGTACACCGCCTCATAGACTACCTTACCGACATAGCCGACATAGTGTGTATGTGCCCGGACGGCCCGCGCTCGGGACAGAGCATGGCCCTGACAGTCAGTGCCGCCCTGCGCATCAAGGAGCTGCCCCCCTACATGGGGGCCCGTATGTATTGCACCAACGGCACCCCGGCGGACTGTGTGAAGCTGGCCATGCACACAGTTCTGGACCGCCGCCCCGACTTAGTGGTGGCCGGCATTAACCACGGCTCCAACGCAGCTATAAATGTAGTGTACTCCGGCACTATGGGCGCGGCTATGGAGGGATGCGCTTTCGGAATCCCCTCCGTGGGCTTCTCCCTTACCGACCACTCTATGGATGCTGATTTCGAGCCTTGCCGTCCTTTTGTGCGCGGCATCGTGCGGGAGATACTGAAAAAAGGATTGCCCGAAGGGGTATGCCTTAACGTGAATATACCCGACAGCGAAACGCCCCCTTCGGAAATGCGCATGACCCGCGCCTGCCGTGGCAACTGGAGCGACGAGTATGTGCCCTACATGGACCCGCACGGCCATCCTTTCTATATGCTGGCCGGCCATTTCCATAACGAGGAGCCGGACGCCACCGACACAGACCAATGGATGCTGGCCCACGGCATAGTGAGCGTAGTGCCCGTGGCCCTGGAACGCACGGCGACAATGCCGAAGGACTTTCTTGACATGCGTGCCGACAAGGATTGACCGTACATACGTAATTCTCTAAGAACCGGTATGTTGTATATCAACCACAGGTGGCGGACCGATTGCTTGGACACAATTTGTTTTGAGTGTTCGGATTTTTTTGTTAACTTTGCCGCCATAAACAGCAATTCCTAATTCTTAACCCGAACAGCAAGAGGGGAATATCCGAAGTATAATTCCACTAATCCTTTGTTATTCAGGATTTAATAAAAACCTTTCAGCAGCAGCGATGCCGCTACATATCCAGCTTTACTACCACAATGGAAGACGAAAAAAAGCCCAAACGTCCGCGTATCGGACTCTCTCCCGCTCCCGCAGCGAGTGCTGACGGAGGGGAAGCACATTACGAAAAAATGAAATACACAGGGGAAAACTCCGGCCATTCCGCCGGAGAGCGTCCGCGTCAGCCCTGGGGACAACGTCCTCAGCGCCCCTACCAGCCCCGCCAGTACAACAACCAGGGTGGCTATCAGCAGCGTCCCTACCAGCCCCGCCAGTACAACAACGTGGCAGCCGAGAGTTCCGCCTCCGGCGAGGAAAACGCCTCTGCCGAGCAGACTCAGGGACAGCAGCACGAAGGAGGCTATCAGCAACGCCCCTACCAGCCCCGTCAGTACAACAACCAGGGCGGTTACCAGCAACGCCCCCGCACTCAGGGATACCAGCCCCGCCAGCAGGGCGGCTATCAGCCCCGCCAGTACAACAATCAGGGGGGCTATCAGCAGCGTCCCTACAACAACCAGGGAGGCTATCAGCAACGCCCCCAGCAGAACGGCTACAAGCGTCCCTACAACAACCAGGGGGGCTATCAGCAGCGTCCTCAGCAGAACGGCTACAAGCGCCCCTATAACAACAATCAGGGGGGATATATGCAGCGTCCCCAGCAGAACGGCTACAAGCGCCCCAATCCCAACCGCTTCCAGCAGCGTCCAGGCAAGCAGTTCATTCCCCGTCCGAAGCAGATTGACTACGTAATCAATGACTTCGACCCCAATGAACCTATCCGTCTGAATAAATTCATGGCCAACTCAGGCATCTGCTCACGCCGCGAGGCCGACGAGTTCATCGCCGGCGGCCTGGTCAAGGTGAACGAAAAGGTTGTCACCGAATTAGGCACCAAGATTACCGCCGCCGACGTAGTGGAATACGACGGCAAGATTGTCACCCCCGAGCGCAAATGCTACGTCCTGCTCAATAAACCCAAGGACTGCGTGACCACCTCCGACGACCCCAACGGCCGCACCACAGTGCTTGACCTGGTGAAGAACGCCTGCAAGGAACGCATCTATCCCGTGGGCCGTCTGGACCGCAATACCACCGGTGTGCTGCTCCTCACCAATGACGGCGACCTGGCCAGCAAACTCACCCATCCCAAGTTCGTGAAGAAAAAAATCTATCACGTCTGGACCGACAAGAACATAGAGGAGGACGACATGCAGCGCATAGCCGACGGCATAGAGCTTGATGACGGCGAAATCCATGCCGACGCCATCAGCTACGTCAACGACACAGACCGCAACCAGGCCGGCATAGAAATCCACTCCGGACGCAACCGCATCGTGCGCCGCATCTTCGAGGCTCTCGGCTACCGCGTCACCAAGCTGGACCGCGTCTACTTCGCCGGCCTCACAAAGAAAAACCTGCCCCGAGGGCGCTGGCGCTACCTCACTCAGGAGGAAGTGGACTACCTGCGTCAGGGCACATTCGAATAATACCGACAGAAATGGACAAGACTATAAGACGCAAGACAGTGAAGCAGCTGCTCGGCGGAGAGTCCGCTCCCACAGGCAGCACAGTCGATGTGAAGGGATGGGTCCGCACCCGTCGCGGCAACAAGCATGTGCAATTCGTGGCACTCAACGACGGCTCCACCATAAAGAACATCCAGATAGTGTTCGACCTGGAAAAGTTCTCTGAAGAGACTCTCAAGCCTATCACTACCGGCGCCTCCATTCATGTGCAAGGCGAACTGGTGGCCTCGCAAGGCAAGGGTCAGACAGTGGAAATCCAGGCCAGAGACCTGGAAATATACGGCACAGCCGACCCTGCCGAGTACCCCCTGCAAAAGAAGGGACACACACTGGAGTTCCTGCGCGAGAAGGCTCATCTGCGTCCGCGCACCAACACCTTCGGCGCAGTGCTGCGCATACGCCACGCCCTGGCCTACGCCATACATGACTTCTTCAACGGCAAAGGCTTCTACTACTTCCATACTCCCCTCATCACGGCCTCCGACTGCGAAGGCGCCGGCGCTATGTTCCAGGTGACCACGTTGCCTCTGAAAGACCTGCCCCGCACCGAAGAGGGAACAGTGGATTACTCTCAGGACTTCTTCGGCAAACAGGCATCGCTCACCGTCTCCGGACAGCTGGAGGGTGAGCTGGGCGCCACAGCGTTAGGTTGCATCTACACCTTCGGCCCCACATTCCGCGCCGAAAACTCCAACACCCCGCGCCACCTCTCGGAGTTCTGGATGATAGAACCCGAAATGGCTTTCTACGAGATAGCCGACAACATGGACCTCGCCGAGGAGTTCATAAAGTACTGCATCACCTACGCGCTGGAACACTGCGCCGACGACATCCAGTTCCTCAACGATATGTTCGACAAGGAGCTGATAGACCGCCTCAAGTTCGTAATCCACAACGACTTCGTGCGCCTGTCCTATACCGAGGGCGTACGTATCCTGGAAGAAAGCGGCGAGAAGTTCGAGTTCCCCGTGTACTGGGGTGTGGACCTGGCCAGCGAGCATGAGCGCTATCTGGTGGAGAAACACTTCAAGAAGCCTGTGATTCTTACCGACTACCCGAAAGAAATCAAGGCCTTCTACATGAAGATGAACGACGACGGCAAGACCGTGCGCGCCATGGATGTGCTGTTCCCAAAAATCGGAGAAATAATCGGCGGCAGCCAGCGCGAGGAGGACTATGACAAGCTGATGGCCCGTATCGAGGAACTGAATATCCCGATGAAGGATATGTGGTGGTACCTGGATACCCGCAAGTTCGGCACCGTGCCTCACTCCGGCTTCGGACTGGGATTCGAGCGCCTGGTACTCTTCGTGACCGGCATGCAGAACATCCGCGACGTAATCCCCTTCCCCCGCTATCCCGGCAACTGCGAATTTTAAGAAATCGTTTAGGGGAACAATCGTCAGTTAGAAATACAAAAGTGTACTGAGCTTTTACGCCTGCACAAACATATAAAAAGAGGCGAGACAGTACTGTCTCGCCTCTTTTTCAGGCAATTACATAAAGCCTCGCCAAATAGAAATGAAATTCAAAATAAATCAACGACTCACTCGCTCCTTGACAATTTCTTGGGGGTCATTGTTAGTGTTTTACTTGCTTCCCTCGGTAATAGCCGTGGCTAAAGGAAAAAAGCATCACACATCGGCTATAGAAGTGCCAAGAACTATAATCAAAGCCGATAGTCCTTCATTAAAGTTGGCCTTTAATGGCGTAATGAGCCCAAATACATGGGACATAGACGCTTCCCTCAATCCAGACGTTCTGACTACCACAGCAGGTTCCGTTAGCTTTATCTCAGGTATTGACACACTTACTGTAAATCTTGACGAGTGGACGCATAAAGATATTACCGTTATGACCATAGAGGGCGATTCTGCTCATGTCCGTATAAATCGTCGTGCCGCCAATCCCTATGAGAACCCTGACCCGGAATTGCTAAAACGCGCTCCTTCGGGTCTGCTGAGTCCGGAACAAGCTAAATTTGACCTTGACGCACTTTTCTACACTATAAGTGAAGTACATCCCAATATTTATTCGGTTGCAGGACAAGTCAATCTGCTTTCCGCTATAAATCGTGCTTCAGAAAGCATAACAGACTCAATTACGGTTGAAGGATTATACAAAATTGCCGCTCCCGTAGTGGCTTTGATTGGAGACGGTCATACGAACCTGTTTTTTCCGGCCAACTCGGTTTTCAAAGCTGACACAAAAAGAATCCCGGTGTGGATGCATACCGAGTCAAACCGCACATTAATGGTAGACCGTTCTCTTGACTCAATTATGCCTCCCGGTACAAAAGTTCTTAAAATCAACGGCAAAACAGCCAATCAATTAATAGATGAATTTTTGCCCTTTGTAAGCGGAGAAACCGAATATTTCCGCCTTTCGCGTCTTGATGATTTGCGTCCGTTTATACATATGTCTATGCCTGCTGATTCCTACGAAATCGAGTATATAGCTCCCGGCACAAGTGAAGTGCGCACAGCAACATTCCCCGCCCTTACTCCCGGTGAATATATGTCAAGAGTTGCATCTCTGAAAAATGACAATAACCCGGAAGAACCATACACTTTCCGCATTGACGAAACCGAAAATGTCGGTATTATGGATTTTAAACGCTTTGAGGACCAAGACAAGATGGAAGTGTTTGCCGACTCTATGTTTACGACTCTTCGAGAAAGAGGAATACATGACTTGATTATAGATATTCGTGAAAACGGAGGGGGAGCCAGTGGTGTAGGCGATATTTTATTGAAATATTTTACTCCCAGACCTTTTATTCAAATGGAGAAAGCATTGATAAGGATAACGCCCACCACGCAACGCCTGATGTGGTACGGAGACATGGAGCCGGGCATATACTACTTTGTGACCACTGAGGACAATTTCCATAAACCACTTTCCCGCAAGGAAGGTTTCTACGATGGGAAGGTATGGCTGCTGACATCGAATAAAACATTTTCGTCAGCAGGTTCTTTTGCTTGGGCCGCTCAGGTTTTCGGAGCAAGTACCCTTATAGGCGAAACAGCCGGCGGCATGAACGTATCATACGGCGATGTCCTGGGTTACAACCTGCCAATTTCGGGCATTACATGTGGCATATCATATAAACGGTTTTGGATGCATAACGCCGATGAAAACGACATTCACGGAGCAATCCCCGAATACCGGGTTTCTCACGAACAAGCTATGGAAAAAACATTGCAGCTTATCAGAGATAGCCGCCAACGCAAATAAATAAAAAGTTGTTTTTTTGCTGACTTAAGAGAACGTTATTTTAACAGTTTTATGTCGTTCTCTCCGCTTTCGAGAACACTCATCTGATGGATTGCAATACGGTTGAGTTTTATCAATCGCTCGGACTGCTGTATTCCCTGCTCAATGAATACCGCATTGAGGTTCTCCATATTGGAAAGGCATATAAGCTCGTTGATTGAGGCGTAATCGCGTATATTCCCTTTGAGGTTGGGATTGACATCGCGCCATTGTCTGGCTGTCATGCCGAACATCGCTACATTCAGCACATCTGCCTCATTCGCATAGATTATACTTGCCTGGGCTTTAGTAATTTCAGCCGGAATCAGATTATGCTTAATGGCATCTGTATGTATACGGTAGTTGATTTTCGACAACTCTCGTTTGGCGGACCAGCCAAGTTGTTTTTGTTCCTCAGCTTTGAGTCTCTGATATTCCTTAACAAGAAGCAATTGAAACTTCGGAGAAATCCACATGCCGAAATGGTAAGCTATGTCGCGATGAGCATAAGTGCCCCCGTACCTTCCGGCCTTTGAACGTATGCCAATTGCATTAGTCCTTTTTAACCACGTTTTCACTGAAAGTACAAAACTATTGCTACCTGCCGCATTTTTAATTGTACCGAATTCGGTACAATTAAAATCAGGATTATACAGCATCTCCCATTCTCCAAGATACTCCAAAGTGCTTTTAAGGCTAAGCCAACGGAAGATTATATGCTCCTGCATCTGACTGCGAGCCATGTCGGTCAGACTGATATAATCCTCTTCATTGTATTGAACAATGCTTATATCGGTATTGAAAACGGTAATTTTTGCCATAAAATGTTTTGTTGTTTGTCAGATTACGCCAAAAGCGTTATCTTTATTTTATAGTGATGAAGCCCGGTAGCTTCTATATATATCAAGTTATAGGTTTTTATCAGTGCAAAAATAATCATTTTCATAGGATTGTGCAAATAGTGTACTTATTGGGTACTAAATGAGTAGATTGTCTTTATGTGGGTATATTTTCACAAGGGTATCCTCCTAAACTTTTATGTCGCGTCATACGTTTAAAACCTGAAAACCATATCGCTATGAAACACACACTCCTACTCGGCATCTTCGCGGCGTGCTGCTCCCTGACGGCAGCGGCGCAGGGAGGAAACGTCACCGACTCGCTCCCCGCCGGAGCTCGTGTAGCGCCCTGGGCTTCTCCTGCGGCCAGGCTTGCGTCCGACACCTTGCTCTCCCCGCCGCAGTCCTGGAGTATGACTCCCGTATATCCACAGACCTCTCCGTCCGAGGACCTATGGTGGAATCAGTTCGACGACACCGTGCTACGGCAGCTTATATCCAAGGCCGAGAACTCCAATTTCAACATACGCATAGCCCTGCGCCGCATGGAGACGGCCCGTCAGCAGATACAGCTGTCCAAAGCCGTCTACTACCCGACCGTACAGGCCGCTGCCGGATATACCGTGGAACGCAGCGCCGACGCCGTCACCAGTCCCGCACACAACGGCACTACACTGAATTACATTAATTTAGGTCTGTCCGCAAGCTGGGAGATAGACCTGTTCGGACGCATATCCGAACAACTTAAGGCTGACAAGGCATCCCTCTCCCTGAGCCGCGCGGACTATGACGCGGCCATGATTGCGCTTTGCTCGGAGGTAGCCAAGGCTTATGTGAATCTGCGTGTCCTGCAGGCCCAGCTGTCACTGGCCCGCAGTCACACCGAGTCGCAGCAAAAAATAGTGGACATGACCCTGGCACGTCAGGAAGCGGGCCTGGCCTCCGCACTTGAGGTGGCCCAGGCACGGCAAGTGCTGTACTCTACCCAGGCCGGCATACCCAACCTCGAAGCCGACATAGAATGTGCCATGGGGGCAATAGCCGTGCTGACCGGCGAGTATCCCGAAGACGCGAAAAGCCTGCTCTCCACCCCCCGCCCACTCCCCGACATGTACGTCAAGCCTTGTGTGGGCACCCCCCTGGAGATGCTTCGCCGGCGGCCGGACATAGCCCAGGCCGAAGCTCAGATGGCCGTCTATGCCGCTCAGGCAGGTATCGCCAAAAAGGACTACCTCCCTGTCCTGACACTTACCGGCAGCGTGGGAGTGCAGGCACACAAGCCGGACGACCTCTTCTCATCCAAAGGATTCACCTACTCCGTGGCACCTACCCTATCCTGGACCATATTCGACGGCATGGCCCGCAAATACCGCACCTCCATCGCCCGCGAACAGATGGAACTCGGCATAGACTCTTACAATCAGACTCTGCTGAACGCCGTGCAGGAGGTGGACAACTACGCCGCCGACTATGACGGGTATCTCAGACAGATTTCCCTGCTCGACCGCCTCGTGGAAGAGAGCGAAAAGGCATACGACCTGGCCGTGGACCTATACCGCAGCACGCTGACTCCATTCTCCAATGTGGTGGACGCGCAGATGAACCTGCTCGCCTATCAGAACGACGTGATTGCAGCGCAGGGCAACGCCCTATCAGCCCTGATTTCACTCTACCAGGCCCTCGGCGGCGGATGGTGACACACTAATCGACAAATACTTACACAACTATGAAAACACATATACTAATCCCGGCCTTGACGGCGGCGTTTCTGCTTGTCGCAGGCTGCAAGAAGGTTCCGGACAAGACGGCGGATGCCGCGCGGCAGACCCCCGAGGTAGCCGTAGCGGTACCCGAGGTGGATTCCGTGACCCTGCACAAGACATACCCCGGCTTCATAGCCGCAGACACAAAGGTGGATGTGGTGGGACGAGTGAGCGGCACCCTCAGAAGCATCAACTTCAAGGGAGGCGACTTCGTGACTCAAGGTCAGGTACTCTTCACCATTGAGAACACCACCTACGCCGACGCCGTGCAACGCGCCAAGGCATCGCTGGAGAATGCCCTGAGCCAGCGTCAGTACTGCGCCGAGCGCCTCACAGCCATGGAGAAGGCATACGCCTCCAACGCCGTGAGCAAGATGGATGTCTCCGGCGCGCGCAACAATCTGGCCCAGGCCGAAGCAGACATAAGCACGGCACGCGCCGCTCTGCGGGACGCTCAGACCAATCTGGGCTACTGCACGGTACGCGCTCCCGGCTCCGGATACATAACCAAGCCCAACCTTGACCCGGGCAACTTTGTGGGAGGAGCCGCATCCCCGGTGGTACTGGCCACCATCTACGACTCCCGCAAGGTCACTGCCGCCTTCTCCATAGAGGACTCCCAGTTCGAGCAAATGGTGGGGGACAAAGGCACTTCCTCGCCCCTATACCGCAACATACCCCTACGCTTCCAGGAGAATCTTCCACATTCCTACACCTGCGACCTATACTACACAGCGCCTAATGTGGACAAAAACACCGGTACGCTGCTGATGAAAGGCGTGCTGGACAATCCCTACGACGAACTTAAGGACGGTATGTTCGTAAGTGTGGACCTTCCCTACGGCACCGACCCCCGGGCCATCCTGGTGAAGTCCGCCTCCATCTCCACCGACCAGAGAGGACAATTCCTGTATGTGGTGGGCGACGACGACAAAGTGCAGTACCGCCCCGTGACCGTGGGTCAGACTGTGCGGGACTCCTTGAGCATAATCGAAAAGGGACTGCAGCCGGGCGAAAGATATGTCACCGAGGCGCTCCTCACGGTACGCCCGGGCATGAGCGTGAAACCGCGACTTGTGAAAAGCGGTTTATAACCCGTCTGAGTTCTTAAACGCAATTATCGGCAGAGTTCAAATTCCAGGACCTGCCTGAAACAGATTAATCCCATCCTGTCATGTTTTCGAAATTCTTTATAGCGAGGCCCATATTCGCCACAGTGCTGGCCGTGTTGATGATTATCGCGGGCCTTATGTGCCTGGATACTCTGCCTATAGCCCAATACCCCGACATCACTCCTCCCACAGTGATGGTGCGTGCCGATTACCCCGGCGCAGACGCCGAGACAGTGGCCAAGACCGTAGGTGTGCCCATAGAGCAGCAGGTGAACGGTACCGAAGGTATGCTCTACATGAGTTCCGACTCCGGCTCAGACGGCTCCTATATGCTGACCATCACTTTTGAAAACGGCACAGATGTGGACCAGGCGGCCGTAGACGTACAGAACCGCATCTCCATGGCTACGGCCACACTTCCCAGCGAGGTGCAGCAGCAGGGCATCTCGGTGAGCAAGGAAAGTTCCAACCAGGTGCTGTTCTGCGCCCTGGAGACCGACCGGCCCGACCTTTACGACGCACTATACCTGACGAATTACGCGCAGATTAACATTATCGACCCCCTGTCGCGAGTCGAAGGCGTAGGAGGCGCCCAGGCTTTCGGCGGCGGCGAGTACAGCATGAGGGTATGGCTCGACCCCGTAAGGATGCGTGCCCGCGGCATCACTCCCGACCAGGTGCTGGCGGCTATACGCGGACAGAATATCGAAGTGGGCTCCGGCTCCCTGGGGGCCGAACCACAGAATGAGGACGCCCAGTTCCAGTTCACCCTCACAAGCCAGGGTCGTCTCACCACCCCCGAACAGTTCGGCGACATCGTGATACGCAGCGACGGCACCGGCATACTGCGGCTCAGCGACCTGGGTAATGTGGAACTCGGCAGCGACAGCTACTCCCAGACAGCCCGCGTGAACGGCGAGACCGCCGCCCTGATAGGGGTACAGCAGCTGCCGGGCGCCAATGCCATGGATGTGGCCAAAGCCTCCATAGCGGAACTGGACCGCCTCTCGCAGTATTTCCCCGAAGGGATACACTACCGCGTAATCCTCAACACCACAGACTTCGTGCGAGCCTCTATCGACGAGGTGGTGGTCACTTTCGTGGAGACCACACTCATCGTCATGCTCGTAATCCTTATATTCCTGCAAAACTGGAGGGCGGTCATTATCCCGATGCTGACCATTCCGGTCAGCCTTATCGCCACTTTCGCGGTTATGAAAATGATGGGATTCTCTCTCAACACCCTATCCCTCTTCGGAATGGTGCTTGCCATAGCCATAGTGGTGGACGATGCCATAGTGGTGGTGGAGGACTGTTCGCGACTGTTGGACGAAGGAAAGCTGGACCGCAAGCAGGCGGCTGTAAAGGCCATGCGGGAACTTACCGGACCGGTCGTAGGCGAGGTACTCGTGCTGCTGTCGGTGTTCATTCCCACCGCCTTTGTGAGCGGCATCACGGGACAGCTGTACAAACAGTTCGCCCTTACCATCGCCGTCTCCACGGCCTTCTCCGGCTTCAACGCCCTCACACTCACCCCGGCCCTCTGCGCCCTCTTCCTGAAGCCCCGCTCGCAGAGCGAGTTCTTCCTCTACCGCTGGTTCAATACCGGATGGAGCAAGATAGAAGGCGCATACAAGTACATAATCTCGAAGATGCTGGAACGCCCCCTGGCGGCCATGCTCGTCTTCGCGGCCATCGCCGGCGCGGCAATATGGGGATTCCTGAAGCTGCCGCAGGGCTATCTGCCCGAAGAGGACAACGGCTACTTCATGATGGCCGTGCAGCTGCCTGACGGCGCCTCGCTGGAGCGTACCGAGAAGTGTACAAACTCGATTGTGGCCGAGATACGCAAGGAGATTCCGGAGGTAAAGGATGTCATGAGCATAAACGGCGACTCATTCCTGGGGGGAGGCGCTTCCTCCGACGCGGGCACCATCTTCATTGTCCTGAAGCCTTGGAGTGAACGCAAGGGAAAGGAACATGACGTGGAGAATGTGATGCGGCGCGTCCAGTCCATAGCCTCACGCCACCAGGAGGCCATGACCTTCTGCGTAAACCCGCCTTCGATTCCCGGTCTCGGCCTCAGTTCGGGCCTGCAGATGCAGTTGCTGGACATAAGCAACCTGGGTCCGCTGGAAATGGAGAAAGCCATACAGGCCCTTAAGGAGCAGGCCGCAAAAGACCAGCGCATAGCGCAGATTACCTCGCTGTATCAGGGCAGCGTGCCTCAGTATTCCATAAAGATAGACCGCGACAAAGTGAGCCTCCTTGGCCTTGACCTCAGCGATATATACTCCACCCTGTCGACTTACGTCGGAGGCACATACGCCAACGACTTCAACGAGTTCGGACGCACCTTCCAGGTAACGGTGGGGGGTACGGGCTCCAGCCGCGCCAACCCCGACGACATACTCAAGCTCTCTGTAGCCTCCGCCGACGGTAAAATGACCCCCTTCAGCGCTTTTGCCGAAGTGGTTCCATCCATGGGAGAGCCTACGGTGAGCCGCTACAATATGTATCCCACGGCATCCATAACCGCTGACCTCGCCGACGGTGTAAGCTCCTCCGACGGAATCAAGGCCATGGAGCAGCTCGTAAAGAAGACTTTGGGCACAAACTATTCCTACGCCTGGACCGGCGAGGCATATCAGGAGACCCAGAGCGGCACCACCATCTCCTTCGTCTTCATCTTCGCCATAGTCATGACCATTCTGGTGCTGGCGGCGCAATATGAAAGCTGGACCTCCCCCATAGCCGTGGTCCTCTCGATGCCCGTGGCCATCCTGGGTACGGTAGTCGGATGTCTGTTCATGGACCAAAGCGTCAGCATTTACACGCAAATCGGCGTAATCCTCCTGTTGGGCATGAGCGCCAAGAACGCCATTCTGATAGTGGAATACGCGCGAGACTACCGCAAAGCCGGCCTCCCCATACGTCAGGCGGCCCTGCAGGGCGGCTACGTGCGTTTCCGCCCGATAATGATGACCGCCCTGGCTTTCATCTTCGGAGTCATGCCGATGATGTTCGCCACCGGCGCCGGAGCGGCCAGCCGCGTGGAAATCGGTACGGCGGTAGTCTTCGGCATGGTCATGAACGCCATTGTCGGAACACTTTTCGTGCCCAACTTCTGGGAACTTATGCAGCGTATTCAGGAACGCTACTTCAACGGCCTATTCCGCATCCGGAAACAGGGCGACGACTCTGCCCCATCGCCTTCGGGACAACCTTCCGGCACCGACGGAAAGAACCCGCTATGACCACCCTGTACTCATGGCTTGCCGGGGTGCGGGCGCAGCACGTAGATGAGGCGTTCCAGCCTGTAAGTGACGAAAGGACGGTAAGCCGGACGCAGCGCGTCGCGATAACGCGCTATTTCAGCCAATTCTCTCTTGCGGGCAGCATACATGCTGTCCGCTTTCTCCTTGAGGTCCGGACGGTCCAGTACAAGGGCCACATTGCTGTAGGCCTCAGACATCATAAGCCCTTCGTCATCGTATCTGTCGGCAGTATTTATGCCTTGAGCTTCCGACTTACGGGGCACGGCCTCGTATGGCACCATAGAGGGGGGCAGCTTACGCTGGAGCCTGTCCAGAAGGGCGAGGGCCATCATCGCCTTGCCGCTGTTGCCTGACTCGCTCAACTCTCTGGCACACAGGATTACAGACTTACGCATATCTGAAGCTATACCGGCGGCCACGGGGTCGAAGTAAGGCTCCTTCCCTCCTTCAAGCACTCCGGGAGCGGTGCCATAGCGGTACGAGGTAAGGGCCATGCGTGCCGTCTCACGCACATTAAGCCCCGGGGTTGCCGGGTTCAGTATATCCATCAACCCCACTTTCTCTATATAAGGGAGCAACTGACCGCCGTACAGGTCCTTGACCTGCCCGGGAGTCCACACCACCTGTCTCGGAGAAGGAGAAGCGGCGTTGGAGGCCAATATGTCAAGCATCAGCAAATCCTTGTAACTCAACAGAGCGGAATGTTCGTTATCGCCCGACAATGTCAGGTCTATACGCACTGTATCCCCCTGCTGCACAAAGTAGACCTTCGGTGTCTCAAGTGTGGCATACGCCTCTCCGGAAGATTGGCCATATTCCCTTATACCAGTGGTGTACAGAGTCTTAAGCGCTTCCACGGCAGGGGTCCATGTCGTGTCCTTTCCGAGGCGTACGTAGCCCAGCAGGTCCGAGGCTGCGAGAGCCGGAGGAACAGTCATGGCTATGGGACGGGACTTGCGCATAGGGGTGCGCATCTGCGCCGGATACCAGGGCAACGACATATAGGGAGCGGAAAGTATACGGAGGTCCGTGCGCTCTTCCTCCACTTCGGTCGTGTACCAAAGGGGGAATATGAAGTTGTCCTGAGAGGCGAAGACAATGGCCTGCTCTTCAAGTCCCTGAACCATATTATGGCCCATATCGCAGGCAATGGTACGTCCGGAGCGGTCATGGTCATCCCAGGTCTGCGAGAGCATCTGGAACGGGACTGCAAGAGCTGTCAGGAGGCTCAGGGTGGCGGCGGATACCGGACGCTGGCGCAGACATCTGCGCATCAGCGCGTTAATGCCCAATACGCCCAAGCCTATCCATATACAGTAAGCATACCAGGAACCTAAGAAAGCATAGTCGCGGTCGCGTGCCTGCACCGGACCCTGGTTCAGGTAGACGACAATAGCCATTCCTGTGAGTATAAACAGAACGGCTATAAGCAGGGCCTGCCGGCGTCCGCGTATTCCGGAGCAAAGCTCGTAGCAGAGTCCCGCTATCCCGAGCAGCATAGGCAGGGCGAAGTACACGTTACGCCCCCGGTTGCCCTCGCCGGCATTTGCCGGAGCCTCCCTGACCACATCCAGCATCAGACAGTCCAGTACGTCTATGCCGGTTATGAAATTGCCGGCATCCGGCTCCCCATGGCCCGTGTAGTCGTTCTGTCGCCCCACGAAGTTCCAGGCGAAATAGCGCCAATACATATATGCGAGCTGATAGACGGCGAAATAGCTGAAGTTCTGACCATAGGTGGGGCGCACCTGCCTGCGGTCGTAAGGAGGCTTCCCTTCGGGAACATCGACGGGATTACCCTCCTCGTCCACGGCCACCGCTACGTTTTCCACTTCCCGCATATCCTCCATTTCCGCGCCAATCCAGTTCAGATACCCTCTGACATCGGCGTCGTCATGGCTGTGCATACGCGAAAACCACATATACATCTCCGGAGGATACATCCGCTCAAAGTTATAGGAAGCCACCTGATACCAGTTGCCGCCACGCCTCTGAAGCGCGGCGTTGCGGAGCGAATCTTCAGGAATGGCCAGCGAGCCGGCTACCCTGACGGGCATACCGGCCATACCCCGCACATAATTGGTACCCGTACGGGTTATGGCATAATGCGAATATGCGGTGTCTGCGCCGCTGACAGTGCGCTGACGCAAAGGCTTGGCGGTGAACGGCACTCCGTACACCAGGGGCGACTTGCCGTATTGCTCGCGGGCGAAATATGCCGAGAAGGAGAATATGTCCGAAGGATTGCCCGTATTGAGCGGTGTGCCCGCCGAGGCGCGGATAATAATGAGCGCGTAGCAAGAGAAGCCTGTCAGCACCATAAGCACAGACCACAGGGCTATGCGAAGGAATCGCAACAGACGGCGGCGCCGGATACGGGCATAGTTCAGCCACACGCACACACCGGCAAGCAGGGCCATGACACCGGTCCAGGTAATCAGAAGTCCCGAATTGAAAGGCATCCCCAGGCCGTTGACACACGCCAGCTCCACCTGTTTGGCCAGCCCTATAAAGCCGGGAATCAGCCCGTACAGGACAAAGGCAATAGCGGCAAGCCCCACAATAAGGGCGAGCGCTATGCGCCACCGGGAAAGATTGCCACGCAATCCGAACACCACTACAAGCAGCAGCGCCGGCAGACAGAGCAGATTAAGCTCATGCACACCCATGGTCAGCCCCGTAAGGTACGCCAGAAGAATCAGATACCGGTCGGAATGAGGTTCGTGCCTACGTTGAAACCATACGAGCGAAATCCAAAAGAGCAGGGCCGTACACAGGCTGGAGAAGGCGTATACCTCGGCCTCTACGGCGGAAAACCAGAAACTGTCGCACCAGCAAAAGGCCAATGCCCCGGTGCATGAGGCACCGAGGGTCAGAATCACCTCCTGTCGTGTATGAGGGCGCACCAACCTGCGGGCGAAGAACTCAATCGTCAGGAATAGCAGCATCACTGTCAGGGCAGCGCACACGGCACTCATCACATTCACCGCCAAGGCCCGGTACTCCGGTCCGGGCGCGAAGTTGACGAAGAAACGCGCCACAAGCATCCACAGCGGATTGCCCGGCGGGTGACCTACCTGCAGCCCTGTGGCCACCGCCACATACTCCGGACAGTCCCAAAAAGAAGCGGTAGGTTCCAAAGTAAGCAGATAAGTGAGCAACGCCACGCACAGCACACCCCAGGCCACAAGCCTGCGGGTTGCCCTATAGTCCAGCTCATATAGCCATCGGGTGTAAATCATATACGGCTACAAATTTACAAAAATAAATTGAAAAAGTAAGGCGACCACCCCGTTTTCGGAATGGCCGCCTTAATTATATGGAATAGTATATGGAATAATCTGTTATTACTTGACCTGCACCTTGAAGGTCCGGCCATCCACATTCACCAGATAGATGCCAGCCGGCATGGCGATACGGTCCTGCGGGCCACGGCTCAACAGACGTCCGTCAGCGCTGTACACGGAGGCGCAGTCGAATCTGTCAGCGAGCACACGGATTTCGCCGTGTCCGCCATACACACGTACCACGTCACTGCCGGCAGAGGCGATGCCGGACTTCGTGGTATCGGCGCGATACTCATCCAGCAGGAACAGCTGATTGCCCTTAGTGAAGTCCACATCCAGATAGAGCTGAATCCATTTGCGGCCTGTGAACTCAGCGGGCAGCTCGACGGCAGTGTCGGTCCATGCTTCTTTACCGGGCTTGACAACGGCCAGCTCGGTAAAGCCGTCCTGACCGTAAGTCTCGCCCAGGAGCTTCACCTCAGCGGCACAATTGGCACCGGTATAGGTCCGCATCATGAATAATACTTTCTCATCGGGAAGGCAAGCGGTGGAGAACTTGGGCAAAGCCATACGTCCCTTGGTAGCCTTTCCGTCGGGGTCACTCACCAGTGCGCCGCCGGGGATGTCGGAAAAGTCCGCCGAGACGTTGGAGAGACGGGAGAATCCCCACTTGGACTCATAATCGGAAGTGGGGGCGTACATCATCCAGGGTTCCAGGGTGGGCACGCAGTAACCGTTGGCGTCGGTCTCATCGAAGGTCTCGCTCATGGGCAGCGGATAAGGTTTGCCGAGAGACATGGCCACTACGCTCACTTTGTTGTTGTTGCCGGCCACATTGGCGGAAAGCACACCGAGCTGCACCACCTGAAGGTCTCCGGTGTATTCGTCCTTGCCGTTGTAGGTGAAGGTGGTCTCGCCCGCGCCGGCGTTGCCTAAGCGTAACCAGCCCCCCTCGGTATAAATATAGATTACGTAAGATACGGTCGCGGGGTCTACATATCCGCCATCCTCACCGATTGCGGGAGCGTCCCAGGACAACACCACTGTGGCGTTGTCCTCCTCCACGGCGGCCTTAAGGTTCTCTACACGGGCAGGTATGACCACACCCGTATATACCCCGACAGTAGCCGCAGGTCCTGCTTTTTCGCCGTCCAGGACACGCACGCTGATGGTATTGGCTCCCTGGCCGGTAGCCACCTCCGCACTGACTCTCTCGCCGGGTTTGCCGGTCACCGTGGCGGTACCTGTACCCTTGACCTCTGCCGTGAGCCGGGTGTCGCCGTCAATGGATGTGCCGTCCATACGTACGGAGGGAAAGACGAATGTCACCTTGGCCTTGAGTTCACCCTGCGGAAGCGCCTCGGCGCTAAGGCCGGTCACTGTCGACGGAGAGTCGTTACGGACCTCGGTGCGGCTTACATTGATGTTCTTGACGAATACTCCGTACTGGTCATAACCCGACATATTGCGTACAGCCACGTAATACGTGCCTGCTGCGGGTATCTGGAACAACCCGGAGTATTCCTTCCAGGCCGTGACCATCTGTGTCTTGGGGATTATCACCTGAGTCATGGACTCGATTGCGGGTTCCTTGCCTATGCGCACCTCTATGTACTCCTCGGGGAAGGCCTCGGAGCGAGAACGCCCCTGGTAAGATACGGAATAGTAGGGAGCCGCGTCATTGAAGTTCATCGGAGGCAGGAAAATCCAGTCGTCGGCATCGCCGTTGCCGGAGAACTGGGAGTTGAAGAATGAGTCGTCGCTCTCGTCGTACAGCACCCATGTGTTGCCGTCTTCATTGCCGTCTTCCAGTATGCAGAGGTCCCACTGCGTGGCGGTGGGGCGGATATTCACATCCAGCTCCAGAGGATTGCCTGCGAGCAGTTTGTTGGAGACACCGAGGTCAGACGATTTGCCGTTGCATACAGCCTCCACTTTGGCGCGGTAGGCGGTAAGGTCTCCCTGGGTGTCGATAGTCACAGGCGCGGAGGTGGTATTGAACACACCTATGGAGACGTCGTTCAGATACACCTTGTAAGTCATCTGGGCAGCGTCCACGTATCCGCCGTTCACGCCTTCGGTGACGGCAGACCAGCTTACCTGTGTGTCGGTGAGTTTTACTTCGGCGGGAGCCATGGGAGTGTCATTGCCTATGTAGATATTGGCGGTGGTGCGGTTGCTCTTCTTGTCACCCTTGCACACCTGGAAGGTGAACTGGTGGAAGCCCTGAGTCAGGGAATTGAAGGGCACCTCTACCGTGCTGCCGGCCTGAGCCTGGCCGTCGGCGGCCTGCGTGCCGTCCAGGGCGATGTTCCAATCCAGCATACCGGAGAGGGAGCCGCCTCCCTCGGTGACGGAGGGCACCTTGAACTTGACTGCGCCGGAGAGGGCGCCCTTGTCAAAAGTGTTCCCCGCATATTCAGGCGTCCCCGGTGCGTCATCGTCAGCCCTGGCAGGACAATACATGGAGATATACTCATCGTTGTCCGTAAGCGACGTCACTTTCTCCAGTGTGCCTGCAGCCGCATCGATCGTATAGATGCTTGACAACGATACGAACTGGGCGTCGGGTTTACTTGCATTGACATTCCAGTAGAACAGATTGTCCGAGGCGGAATAACACAGACCGGTGATGAAAGTCTGGAGGTTATCTATCGGCAGGGACTCGATCACATGGGTCATGTTGAAGTCGGTGCCGAAACGCACGAAGTTCTTGGCGCTGGAGACAGCGTAGAAGTTGCCGTCGGCCGCACAATAGGTCATGGAACAGAGCAGGTCGTCCGGACCCTGGTAGCCACGTACTGTTTCGATTTTCGTGGGGTCTCCGGCACTGGCGCGTCCCATATAAGGCTCCCCTTCCGCCGTAAAGCCCATCATGTAGATGTAGCCGTCGGCAGGGTTCAGGGCGGCCACATTAGGCACAGGGTCGTTGTAGACATCCATGGCGACGTTCTTCAGCAGCTTACCTGTCTCGAAATCCATCTCCACGTAAGCTATATCCTGAAGATTGCCGTAATAGCTGTCTCCGGAATATCCGCAAATTTTCGTGCCATCGGCGCTCAGCCATGAGCAAAGCACCTCCCAGCCATTCTGTATGGCTGTGAACTGCGGGTCGGCCCACTTGAGGGCCGGGCCACTCTCCGTGAACTGATACAGACCCTCCTTGAGGGTGTCGTCGTCCGTATAGCCAAGCCATCCATAAATGCCCGCACTCTCAGCCACCACTTTCTGCGACGCTGCCTTGCGGGGTGAGGTACGTTGTGTTTTCTTGGCGCCTTCGCGCACTGTGCGGCGCATAGGCAGCCGGCGTCCTTCCGGCTTTACTCCTAACTCTGCGGAAATATCTCCGGCTGTAAGGTCTGCTACAGACACTTCCGGTTCTACCCCCTGAGCAGTCAGTGTAGCCACGGCGAGTGTCAGCGCGATGTAAATCTTTTTGTACATAGGCAAAGTGTAAATAAATATGTTTCTTTTCAACCTGCAAATCTACAAAAATTTCTTAACCCCCGCAAATTCAGAGCAATTTCCGTGCAAAAAGTCAGGAATCGCCTTTACAGAAGCGCATGGACCTGACGACAGCTGCATTGCGGTTAACTTTCTTTAACACCGGTGTGCCGTATGACGGCACACCGTCGGCCCTAAATTTGCAGTACCGTCCCACTAAAGGGGCGTAGCACCGATATGAACACTGCCTTTGCTTACAATTCAGAAACCGCCACATGTCCCAGGCGTTCCGTCTCGGCTTACAGACAGCGTATATGCCGCGAGCCCCAACGCATACATTACTCCGACCGCATTTACGCCTGCCTTGTCCTGTCCGGAAAAGTAGTAGCCGAGATTACCCGCGACCGCATAGACGGCTACACGGCCCTGCTGACCACCCTGCGTTCCCTGGCGCCGGGATGCCGTGGCCTGGCACGTCTGCGCATCCGCAACATAACACGCGGCTGGAGCCTGGAACGCCCCCTGATGCTTTATGCTCCCACCCCCTCCCACACGCCAATGCCCTGGGAAACACATTGATTTGCATCAACGTCGTCTAAAAACAGGCGACGTTGATGCCGTTTCGTCATATCACATATTATTTGTAATTTCGCATACTTAAAATTTGTATATGGCGAAATCAGCAACGACAATAGACCAGCAACTCGACCTCCTGAAATCAAGAGGTCTGACTGTCTCCGACGCAGACAAGGCTCGTGAAATTCTACTGGATATAGGATATTATCGTCTTGGCTTTTACCTGTTCCCTTTTGAAAAGTCTTATCCCGAACTTCGCAACCGAACACACGAGTATGTCAAAGGTGCATCATTCGAAGATGGGGTCAATCTATATTATTTCGATTTTGACCTGCGCCTGTTACTAATGCGCTATCTCAACCGCATTGAGATAGCTTTCCGCACTTCGCTCATATACAATCTCTCCAACAAGTATAACTCCAATCCCGTATGGTTTGCGAGTCCGGTCGTTGTCAATCGTCCTTACGCCCATGAGTTCGAGCGTAAAGTCTACACTTCCGACTTCAAACGCAATCCGATTATCCGCCGACACCACCAAAAGAATCCAAACGACCGCTTCGCTCCGGCGTGGAAGACTCTTGAGTTTATGACCTTCGGAGCCATAATGAAACTCTATGAGCAGCTGAAAGAACGCGATGACAAAATCTTAGTCGCCCATGGGTTCGGCATCCGTCAGATCGTTACTTTCGAAAGCTATATGCACACCATCCGGCAAGTCCGGAATGCTTGCGCTCACGGTCAATATATCTATGGCCTTAAACTGCCGAAAGGCATCCGTAGAGGCCCGGCTGCCAATGCACCGTCCGAGCGCTACAACCTAATCGGTGCATTGCGTGTTATAAAATATGTAATGGGGCAGGTTTCGGCTAATCGGGCTGATGACATGAGCAAGCAAATCAAAAACCTCTATGAGGTTCTTTGCTCTGCTTCTCCAAATCTAAAGCCGCTGATTTCAGATTTCTCCACGATATGAGATTTTTAGCGCTAATTTTTCTCTGGAAATTTTGCCACCTCAAATAAAAGCATTACCTTTGCATTATCGCAGTGCCTTTGGAGACTTTAGTCGCTCCAATTTGCACTCTAAAAAAAGGTAAAGTCGAGGCTACCACTTAGACGGGTAACCTCGCTTCTTTCTTTTGGCTGAATTTGCAAAAGTCCGAATAATGAAACACCTCGCACTATTTGTTTCTTCTCTTATCATTTATGCGAGTTACGCATTATCAGATTATTCTTCTCATGGCAGACCATGGGATGCCAATGATAATTACGACAGTAGCCGAGAGCTTTGTTTTGTTCTATTCATTGTTACCGTTGGATTAATTGTGTTTCTCGGCGCAGTCGCAAAGCATATGTGGGATAATCATAAAGGCTCAATTAAAGATAGCCTCGGGATAGTCGCCTTATTCGGTGTATGCATATTGCTTTTCCTCGGAGGCAACACCTGTTCAGAACATCACCCTAAAAGCGGTGATAACAACAATGCTACGAATATTCAACAAGTACAACCATCTCAACCTCAACAACCAGTACCACAGAATAACCAACCGTATCAGCCTCAACTCCGCTATCGAACTGAATATTATAATGAGACTTACCCGACATGTGGAGGTAGCCGTTTTATAAAATGTTCATACTGTAGCGGTGATGGATTTGTTAAGCAAACTTGTCAATACTGTAATGGACAAGGATACAAAGAAGTCTACAAAGTCGTTAGAACTGAAATAAATCCTGCTACCTGGCAAAAGATTAATCCGAAATACGGATATGAAAAAGAGTATTGTAATGCTTGTTTTGGTCATGGTCATACAGAAGCAAAATGTACTCATTGCGACAATAATTACCCTCACAACACTGTCTTGGCATCAGGTCACACATGCTCCACTTGTCAAGGCACAGGCATGGTAGAACGCTCTCGTCAAGTTCCATATTACGAATAATTATGACGTTGCGCCACCAGCACCGGGCTATCGCGCATCAAGCCGGAGTTCTCGGTCAAAAGGCTTCTTTAATTTTGGTGAACGATTTTATAATTTGCACGACGGAAGACGGGCATTTCAGATTTTTTTAGTAACTTCGTGCGCTAATATCATCGGACCGGCGGGCGGGGGCTTCCGCTTGCGGCCAATCACAAAGTTATCTATTTCGATTTTATGAGACGACACTTTCTTCCGGCGGCGCTTGTTGTCGCCCTTGCAGGAACTGCCTTCCCGGCGCTGGCCTGCACCAATCTTATCGCTACCAAGGGCGCTATGGCAGACGGCAGCAATGTGGTGACATACGCGGCCGACTCCCACAGCTTATACGGAGAACTCTATCATCAGCCCGCCGCCGACCACCCCAAAGGCGCCATGCGCAAGGTGGTGGAATGGGACACCGGCAAACCCCTCGGCGAAATTCCCGAAGTGCCCCACACCTACAATGTGGTCGGCAACATGAACGAACATCAGCTGGTAATAGCCGAAAGCACATGGGGCGGCCGCAAGGAGTGTATGGACACTACCGGCCAGGCCATTATAGACTACGGCTCCCTGATATACATAACCCTGCAGCGCGCCAAGACCGCCCGCGAGGCCATTGACATCATGGCCGACCTGGTGGACAAGTACGGATACGCATCCTCCGGCGAGAGCTTCTCTATAGCCGACAAGGACGAGGTGTGGGTGATGGAACTTATAGGCAAAGGTTCCGAAAAGGGTGCCGTGTGGATTGCTGTCCGTATCCCCGACGGCGCTATCTCCGGCCACGCCAACCAGCCCCGCATTCGCCAAGTGGACTTCAAGGACAAACAGAACGTGAAATACTCCAAGGATGTGGTGGACTTCGCACGCAAGAAAGGCTGGTATAAAGGCAAGAACAAGGACTTCTCCTTTGCCGATGTGTACGAGCAATACGAGTATGGCACACTGCGCGGCTGCGATGCCCGCGTATGGAGCTTCTTCCGCCGCTTCAACAAGGATGCCGACAAATACTTCGCATGGGTGGACGGCCAAAGCACCGAGCCGATGCCCCTATACATATTCCCGGACCGCAAGATTACCCTGGCAGAGATGCAGGAGCGTATGCGTGACCACTATGAGGACACTCCCTACGCCATGACCGAGGATATCGGCGCCGGACCCAACCACGTGCCTTACCGCTGGCGTCCTATGGACTATACAGTGAACGGCAAGACCTATACACATGAAAGAGCCATCGCCACGCAGCAGACCGGCTGGAGCTTCGTGGCCCAGTCCCGCCCGCAGCTGCCCGACCCCGTAGGTGGCCTGCTCTGGTTCGGAACTGACGACGCCAACACCTGCGTCTATATGCCTTTCTACTGCGGTATGACCGAAATTCCCTGGGAGGTGCGCCAAGGCAACGGCGACATGAACAAATATTCCGATACAGCCAACTTCTGGATGACCAACCGCGTGGCCAACCAGGCTTACCACCGCTATGACCTGATGATACCCGACATCCGTAAGGTGCAGGGCGCATTGGAGAGCAAATACCAGAGCAGCCGCCCCGAAACGGAGGCACGGTATGTGGCTCTCTTCAACGGCGGCGACACCGACGCTTTGGCCAAGGCTATGAACCGCGATGGCGCCGCCATCGCCAAGGAGGCGACAGACGCATACCGCGAACTTGACCGCCATCTGGTGGTACGTTTCATGGACGGCAACATGAAGAAGCTGGACGACAAGGGCCAATTCATCTACTCCGAGTACGGCATGCCCGTCTATCCCGATTTTCCTGGATATAACCAGGAGTACTTCGACATAATCGTAGAGAAGACCGGCGACCACTTCCTGGACCGTGGCAAGGACATCGCTCCCCTCAAAGCCAAAGAGGAAAATACGACCAAATAACGTTAAATTTCCTTAAAAATAGTTAATATCACATTCCTGGGCACGTCGGTGATTATCCGACGTGCCTTTTTTCAGATAATTATTTCTATCTTTGCAACGGAATAGGGCCGGAACATCCGTTCTTACCCCATTCAGAGAGCCTTTCTCCATCTGTCGTAAGACTTGCAGGACACGGCTCTTACAATACCGGGCTGCTGAGTATCAGCCCAATAGCGCGGTACCGCGCGGCACTTCCTTCCCTATCCCCGGAATTATGGTCGATGCCGTGCAGCGACTTTTTTGTACCTACACCCGTCAGCACGGGTCCAGGCACTCTATTATACAACCGATAAGGCAGGTTCCGCTTTTTGAACCTGTATTTCACCAATGTGGCAGCGCCCGCTTCAAGAGCCTGCCTTATACAAGACAAGATGACAGACAAGAAGGCATTGACTGAGTTCGTAGAGTCCCGGCTGCAAGGCACGGACTACTTCCTGGTGGAGGTGAAAGTATCCCCGCAGAACGAGATTACAGTGGAAGTGGACAGCCCCGAAGGGGCGGACATAGACTTCTGCGTGGCCCTGAGCCGCGCCATTGAAGAGGCTTTCCCCCGCGAGGCGGAGGACTATGCCCTGGAAGTGGGCAGCGCCGGTCTCACCGCCCCGTTCAAGGTTCTCGGACAGTACCTTAAGAATGTCGGCAACAAGGTGGAGGTACTCACCGCCGACGGCCGTAAGCTGAAGGGCATCCTGGACGAGGCCGATGAACACGGTTTCACACTCGGTGTGGAGACAAAAGTGAAGGAGGAGGGGATGAAACGTCCCGAAATACGCACCGTGCAGCACCACTTCACCTTTGCCGATGTCAAGAAGGTCAACGCCGTCATCGAATTTTAAGGGTATGGTTGCTTTTAAACCGTATTTTTTTCATGTTGAAGCAGTTTAAAAGTAAACATACTCTATTCCACAAAAAATAAAACAACTACATAAATGGCTAAGAAAGAAGAAAACGCAAACATGGTCGACAGGTTCGCCGAGTTCAAGGAACTCAAGAACATCGACAAGACCACAATGATCAGCGTCCTGGAGGAGTCGTTCCGCAACGTACTCGCCAAGATGTTCGGCTCAGACGAGAACTTTGACGTAATCATGAACCCCGACAAGGGAGACTGCGAGATTTACCAGAACCTCGTGGTGGTTCCCGACGGAGAAGTGGAGAACAAGGACATGCAGATAGGTCTCACCGATGCCCGCGAAATAGACCCCGAGTGCGAGGTGGGCGAGGATGTGGCCAAGCAGATATTTTTCGAGAAATTCGGCCGCCGCGCCATCCTCAACCTGCGCCAGACCCTGCAGAGCAAGATTCTTGACCTTCAGAAAGATGCCCTCTACTCCAAATTCAAGGAGCTGGAAGGCGAGATTGTAACCGGCGAGGTACACCAGATATGGAAACGCGAGATGCTTCTCATGGACGAAGAGCAGAACGAGCTGCTCATGCCCAAGGAAGAACAGATTCCCTCCGACTTCTTCCACAAGGGAGACATGGTCCGCGCCATCGTAAAGCGTGTGGACAATCCCAACGGCAACCCCAAGGTGATAGTGAGCCGCACCGACGAGCGCTTCCTGCGCCGACTGTTCGAACAGGAGGTGCCCGAGATTCACGACGGTCTCATCACTATCAAGGCCGTGGCCCGCATCCCCGGCGAGCGCGCCAAGATAGCCGTAGAGAGCTACGACGACCGCATTGACCCAGTAGGAGCCTGCGTAGGCGTGAAAGGCGCGCGCATACACGGCATAGTACGCGAACTCCGCAACGAGAACATCGACGTACTCAACTACACCACCAACCCCCAGCTCATGATACAGCGCGCGCTCTCCCCCGCCAAGGTCAGCTCCATTCGCCTCAACGAGCAGGACAAGAAGGCCGAGGTATTCCTGCACCCCGACGAAGTGAGCCTGGCTATCGGCAAGGGAGGCTACAACATACGCCTCGCATCCATGCTCACAGGTTACACCATTGACGTTTATCGCGACATCGACGAAGGCGAGGAGGACATCTACCTCGACGAATTCAGCGACGAGATAGACCAGTGGGTTATAGACACCCTCAAGGACCTGGGCCTCGGCACCGCCAAGGCTGTGCTCAACGCTGACCGCGACGTACTCATCCAGCAGGCCGACCTCGAAGAAGGCACTGTAGACCACGTCCTGGAAGTGCTGCGAGCCGAGTTTGAAGACTGACACACAGCCTGCCCTCTCGACTCCGCCTCTCCCCCCGACAGTCAGCTTCAATAAAAATAATTAGCCAATCCGCAACAGATATATATGCCAACAAAGATAAATAAAATAGCACGAGAGCTGAACGTGGGCGTCAGCACAGCCGCCGAATTCCTTCGCAAGAACAACGTGCAGGTGGACGACAACCCCAACGCTCGCATAGACGACCACGCAGTCGAGCTATTGTTTAAAGAATACAGTAAAGACAAGGATTTCAAAGACAAACTGGACAAGGCGCTCAACCGCACCTCCGCCCGCAAGGCAGCTGCCAAGGAGACAGCCGCCGCTGCCCCCAAGCCTGCGAAAGAAACGGTGACACCCGCCGCTCACGGGCCCAAAGTGATAGGCAAAGTGAATCTGGACAGCAAAGGCAATGTGGTGCCTCCCGCTCCTAAAGTTGCGGAGAAACCCAAACAGGAACCGAAGCCCGCGCCTAAACCGGAACCCAAACCCGAACCTAAGCCGGAAGTGAAACCGGAAGTGAAAGAGAAAGCCAAGCCCGCTTCCAAGCCCGCGCCTAAACCGGAATCAAAACCGGAACCCAAACCCAAACCCGAACCAAAGCCGGAACCCAGGCCGAAACCCAAAGACGAGCCGAAACCCGAACCCAAAGCGGAAGAGAACGGGGAGGAGAAATCAGCGGCTCATACCTCTGAAATCTTCCGTCCCACACCCTCCGTGCAGACACCCCAGTTCAAGGTGGTAGGCTCCATTGACCTGTCGGCCATAAACCAATCCACCCGTCCGCGCAAACGCAGCAAAGAGGAGCGCAAACATGCCGCCCAGAACGGACAGGGCACCCAGAACGGAGGACAGAACTCCTCTTCCCGCAAGAAGCGCCAGCGCATAGGCAAGGAAAAAGTCGATGTGGAGAAGACTGCTTCGCAGCCCGGATTCGACGGACGCCGTCCCAAGGGGGGCCAGAACGGCAGCGGAGGCTCCCAGAACGGCAATGGCAACG